>CAYIER010000146.1:0-1519 GCA_964362395.1 uncultured archaeon | reverse complement strand
GACTTTTCGGTTATTATCAGTTTCATGGTTTTTTCCGCTGTTTTTTTTGTTAAATGTGTGCCAGGGTTAACAAATTGGCAAAAAGAAAATATTAACTCTTTATTCAATAGTCAATGTGTCAGACAATTAATTAAAAAGAAGCGGGGAAAGCTATTTTGTTATCTTAAAATATCTGAAATACTTAAACCCAAGCAAAATCGCCGCTGCGCCTGAAATTGCCGCAAGGGCGGTTAAGGCCGCCGGAATTTGCGGTTGTTTTGCAGTTTTATTTTGTTGCCCATTTGGCGGCACGGCTGCTGGTTGCCCGTTTTTTTGCCCTGTGCTTTCAGGGGTGTTCTGGTCTTGTACATTCTCTTTTTGTTGTTGCCCTGCTTGGGGTGCGTTTAGTGCGGGTTGCTGTTGCGTGTTTTGGTTTTGCAGCGGTTCAATTGCGGGGGCCTTTATTGGGCCGGTTTCAAGCGCCCCCGTTGTGCCCTGCAATGCAATTGAGGAAAACAAAAGCAGTAAGCTTCCAGCAAAAGCGATTGATGCAATTGACAGGAGGATAAATGCCTGTGTCTGGTTTTCTTTTGATTCAAGGATTTTTTTCCCATTTTTTGTGAGGGCGTAATATTTCCATTTCCTTCCCTCGTCTTTGAGTTCTATTAGCTCTGCGTCTGCCAGGATTTCTAGGTGCTGTTTTGCGGTGGGGCCGGAGAGGCCGAGTTTTTTTGACACCTCTGAGAGCGTGTGGTTTTGCTGTTGGAGCATTTTGAGTATTTTTGCCCTGTTTTCTGAGGCGAGCGCCTTGAATTCCCTTGCCGTTAAAGTTACCTGCTCCATTTTTACCAGTTCTTATTATTCAAACAATCAGAAAAGTGATGGTGAATGCAACAAAAATTATTACTGCAACGTCCCTGTTCCAGTATGCAAGCAGGCCGACTGCTGCCGGTGCAAGGATTAGTGTGGTCGTAACAGTGTTCAGCGGTGCCCTTGTAATGGTCACTGCATAAATTGCCCCGATTGTTATCAGGAAAAACAGGAATGCAACAAATGTGGCGATTTTGCCTGTGGCATAGTTTGAAACCTTGTCAAAAAACGGGTCACATTTGCAGGCCTTTGCTGTGTTGGAACTTGGCGTGCTTGGATTCTCTTGGTGTGCGTCCGCAGGGGCTTCTTTGTGGCTGTCAGGGGCGTCGTCGTGGCCACCGTGGTCGTCACTGTCCGGGGCATGATTGTCTCCGTGCCCGTGTGCATCGTGCGCCATAACAAATCTTTTGAATCCCTATTCTTTTAAAGTTTTCATTTTTCTTAGCCAACGCCTGCTAAGCCAGGCGACACCTTTGTGCCATACGCTGTATGGCGCTAGCGTCACTTTAGTGGCACAAATTCACCAGCGGAATTTGCCGCTGCGGGAGATAAGGGGGTGGAAAAAGGCTTTTTCTCTCTTATTCTTTGACTTGTGAGGGCCAAATGGTGGTGAATTGTTTAACGCTTTTTTTGCTTTTAAACGATTTGGGGGTGCGGGTTTCCGGTGCGG
>CAYIER010000145.1:0-1535 GCA_964362395.1 uncultured archaeon | reverse complement strand
AGTTTATGCCGCACCCTTCAAGAAAACGCCCAAAAAGGCCGCTCTGAGGGGCGAAAGGAATAAATTCGGCAAAACCGTGCATATTTCGTGGTAAAAGAAAATTCTGTGCCCCTTGTTTACAGGAAAATTTCTGGAAAAATTTTTCCACAAGATTTGCAGGCGCTTGCATCAATTCAGGGCCAGACTGCTGGCGAACCAGAAAAAGGAATCTGGAAAAAGCAAGTTTCCCGCGGAACAAATTTTTTGCTGGCGTTTGCCCAAAACAAGCAGGGAGAACAATTTTTGGCGACGGGTTTTGTTCCATACAAAATTGACAAAAAAGCCAAAGCAATGTACATTGGGCGGTCAATTGTACGGGCTGATTTAGCAGCGACCAATGTAAGCCAAAAAATGAACGCACACCTTGCCGGGATTGCCCGCAGACAGGGCATTCTTCCAATCACTCCTGGCCAAAGCATCGCAAAATATTTATCCGTTGAAAGAAAAATCCGCGAAAGAAAAAGAATTAATCAGAAACCAAACACCAGAAAAACTCCTATTAAAAGGCGCTAAAAAAAAGAAGTAAAAGTGATTAGCAGCTTTCTGGGCGCTCCACGTAGAAACGCAGTGCACACCAAAACGTGGCAGGCTTAACTTCTGGGTTCGAAATGAGACCAGGTGTTTCCCTACTACTTTGGCCGCTAATCAATAATATTTAACAAAAATCGGTTTAAAAAGCTTGCCATTAGGCTGCTTTTTTTGCAGCCTTCTTTGCCTTTGGCTTTTCAACGTCCTTATTTACCGGCCTAATAAGCTTTGCGGCAATCCGAAGCCCTTTTTTTAGGTACTCCTCTTTTTTTGCCCCAGCACAAATCAGCTTGCCGTTCTTAAACAACAAAAGCGTGAGCTTTGGCTCCATTATCCTCAAAATCGCTCCCGGAAACTGCTCTGGCTCATACTCAACATTATCCAACTCCATCGCGGTCTTAAACAAGTCCAGCGTCATGTTCAAATTTGCGGTCGCAACAAGGTTCACAACAGTGTACTCCGCATTCTTCTGGATTTTAACGCTCTTTTGGATTTCATGAATCAATTTTGACGCCTTAAAAATTGCCAAACTAATCTGCCCCTCATTGCTTGCACCACTGCAAATTACTTTCCCATTCTTGAACAAAAGCATCGAAACCCGCGGCTCCTTTAGCTTCAAAATCGCGCCCGGAAACTGCTCTGGCTCATACTCAATATTCGGAATAGTGATGGCCAAATTATACAAATCAAGCGTCGCGTTAAGGTTGCCCGACGCAACCAAATTCACAATAGTATACTTCACAAAAACCCCTCCAAAAAAACCGAAAATTCCGAAAAAAAACACAAAAATGGGCCTTTAAAAACCCTGTATAAAAAACCTTACTAATCCTTTAAAAAGGTATTTAAATGCCCGGCGCAGGGCTTTGTCGTAAACTCGTCAGGTAAAAATGAAGTGTCGAATTCGTCAGTTGCGGAGCAAGGCAAGTTTTTAAAGAATAAAATCCTTCTTTTTCCATGCGATTTAAGAG
>CAYIER010000144.1:0-1602 GCA_964362395.1 uncultured archaeon | reverse complement strand
CGCCCACGAAAACCACGCAAAATAGTACCCTGCAACCGCTGCAAACAGGAAAACGCGGAACAACAGGTCATGTGAAAAAGCCGCCGCGCCGGTTCCTGCAAAAATTATTATCAAAATGCTTGCAACAATCCGTGCAGTGTTGAAAACAACAATTGCAAAAATTCCAGCCAAAACGCCCAAAGCCCTTTTTTTTGCAGAAATTCCAAACGACGATGCAACCGCGCTTGCAACAATCACTGCCTCAAGCAGCCCCGTGCAAAGGTAACTGAATGCAATCGGCTGTGAAAGCGCGGCAAGCCTTAACAAAACCGGTTCGCCAAAAACAATTTCACCGCCAAAGCCAAGCAGGTTCAGCACAAAAAAAGAAATTGCGGCAAAAAAATACTCAAACCACGAAAGCGGCACAAAAAAAAGCAATGCGCTCAAAGCAAGAAAACAAACCCCAAATCCAAGCAAAAATTTTCCAGCCTTTAGGGATTCCTTTCGCGAAAACAAGTTTTTTTCAATCATAAAATCCGTTTCAGAAATGTTTTCCTTTCTTTTTCACTGAAAGTTATTTCAAAAAAATGAAAAAAGCTCCTTCCAAAAATTACTTCTTCGCTTTCGCTTTTTTTGTCAGGGACATTGCATTCTAGTTCGGTTCTGAAAGTTTGGCTTCCTTTCCCGATGACTATTCCGACACGTGATTCCCAAACTTTAAATTTTCCAGTCCAGCTTTCCGCAAAGTCCTGTTTGGTTAATTCAAGCCCCAGCGCTTGTGCAATTTCTTTTGGAATGAATATTCCTGTTGCCCCTGAATCAAGCAGGGCAGGCACTTCAAGTGAAAAATTTTTATTGTGAAGGATTGCCGGTATTTTTGGGAAAAAATAGTCTTTCCCTTCAAAGAGCTCTTTTCTGTACTTGAAAGAAAGTGGCATTTCACCACAATAAATTTTTTTTTGCGGGGACCTTTGTGATGAAAGGCGTCAAATCCGGGTTGGCTTGTTTTGCTTTTGTTAAAATTTCCTTCAGGTTCTTTCCGTGCGCAACAATTTGGCTGTTGATTATTGCGACCCATTCACCCGCATATTTTGACAAATCAGCCTGCGCATAAAATTCATAATTCTTTAAAACTGTTTCAGTTCGCATAAAAATCAGTTCCCGCAGAGCTAATAAATAACTTTCTTTTCCATGCTTTTAATTAAACTGCCTGCCTTTTTTTTGGCCAGGTTTTTTGAACCGGCATTTCTTTGGGCGGAGACATTTGCGGCTGCGCTGCCTGTTGTGCCCTGCCTGCCGCGCTTTGCGCCGGCACAGCCGAAAGCAGGTGCGCGTAAATTGCCGGCAACAGGTTAAGCGAGAACACGCCAAAAATCGTCCCAAAAATCATTAAGAAAACAAAATCCATCACTGTTGCGAGGAACTGCGTGCCAAGCAGCGCGTCAAACACTCCGCCAACAAGGCGCCCGATGGTTGCAGCAATCGTCTGCAGTGCCCACACCGCAATCCCGACAACAAGCGAAAGCGCAAAAATGACAAGCACGTTCCCTTTCGTGATTTCCCACGAATTTTTTGCGGACTCAATGATGGAAATTTTTTTGTGCAAAAAAACCATTGAAGAAA
>CAYIER010000143.1:0-1603 GCA_964362395.1 uncultured archaeon | reverse complement strand
AGCACACCCGCTTAGTATTATTGCAAAAATTATTCCAAGAGCGATTATTTGCTTCATTCCATTACCTTTTTGGGGTTTGTTTTATTTAAACCTTTTGCCAGCCAAGTGAAAGCATTGTTTCAGCATCTGGCTGGCTGACTGTTGCGGTTATGTAATAGCCTGATGGGCAGCCGCATGCCATGCAGACTGCGACCTCACTTTCCACTTTGTTTGTTTCAATGATTTTTACGCCAAATGCTTTATAATAATTTTTTATGGCTTCGTCCAGTGAATTTATTGTGTTGTCCTGCCAGGGAGTTGCCTCGCACTGTTTTGGTGAAAAAGTTATTTTCTCAAGGCCTTCAATCGGCGGAAGCGGCGGCGGGGAAAGGCCGTCGTCATCTTCTTTCCATAATTGGCAGTTGTTTTTTGAGTAAACCGCAAACGCGCTGCCGATGTCTGTTTTCATTACTCCAAACAGGGCTTTTACCCATTGCTTGCCGGCCGCGTCCCACTTGTAGCTTGCTGCTATTTGGCAGTCCCCCATATCGGATAGCTGCTTTCCAACCATGTCAACTGTGGCCGGCACAAAGTTCCACCCTGTTTTCGGCGGCATGATGTCTTTAATGCTTGCCGGGTTGATTACCTGCGCCGAAACTGAGCAGTTTTCGTTTGGGTTGTAGACCCAGTATGCGTGCGCTGGCTTTGGGTTTGAAACTTTTTTGAATTTTTTTGACTCATTGTTGTATTCAAAAATTTTCCAGTTGCTTGTGTTGCATGTGCTTGAAACTGTCTTTAGGTCGCCTGGCATTGAGAACAAATTCCAGCCGGAGTAAATTTTATAGTTTGCCTCAAAGCCGCTTGGTTTTGAATTTACCACAAGTTCTGCGGAATCGGATTGAATTGACAGCACTTTTATTGTGTATTCGCCGACCATTATTTCTTCGCCTTGTCCAAGCGAAAATACTTCAAATGGAACCGGCGGCAAATTGATTGAAATTTTTTGCTGTGATTCTGTCTCGCTTTCAACAACCGAGTTTTGCACTTCTTGGCTGGAAGCCGCAGTGCCGATTTCAGACCCAACCATTGAATTGGCGACCCCGATTTTTACCTTGCTTTCGTCAATGCATGGCATATTCTGGCTGCTTTCTTGAGTTCCTGCAATTGCTGGTTGGTTTGGGCATTTAATGCTGTAATCTATCCCGAACAGTTCAATGAGCATGTTTGTCGGAATCACCTGTGCCGACTGGCCTTCTTTCAGCCAGAACGGGTCACCCGTGTAAACATTGATTATCTGGTTGCCGTTTTCTTGGGTTACTATAAATGTTGCCTTTGAATCGCTTAATTCAATTGCCGTTATTTTTGCGCCAAAAATGCTTGCTGTTTCGCCTTTTTGGAGCTTTATGTCCATGCCTGTTCCGGTTTGTTCATAGTTTTTCCACGCAGAAATGCTTGCAATGTATTGTGGCGGATTGCTCTTGAGGATGATTATTTTCTGCAGTTTGATGAAAAAGTCAGGCCCGACAACAAATGCGGTGTCCTGCAGTGCTAGGCCGAATTTTTTGTTCAATGAAACTTTTATCGTGTTCCCGCTGTATGCCTCGCTTACAACAAAGACCCCTGT
>CAYIER010000142.1:0-1632 GCA_964362395.1 uncultured archaeon | reverse complement strand
ATGGCTGCGGTAGTGTAGTGGTTTAGCATCAAGGACTGTGGTTTCAAAAAAAAGCAGCAATCCTTGGACTCGGGTCCGAATCCCGACCGCGGCCTTTAAAATTAAAAAAATACAATAAGGTATTGGAAAAAAAAGTGGAAAAAATGAAAAGCCAAAATTCGCCGAAAGATTTGCTGCAATTTCTCGAATTGAAATTAACAACACTTCAGGGAAAATTTACTCCAGATGAAATCAACTTCATCCAGAGACTATTTATTGACGGAATCAAAAGAGATATTATGCCCAAAACATTGGTGGATGGTTTTTTTTCCAAAAATCTTGGAACACAAAGGATGTTTTTAACCATAATACAGCAAGAACGAGGGGATTTGGGGGGAAAATTTCGTTTGCTGTTGAACGGCGGAGTAAGGGAATTAAATGCAGGCAAAAATATGCCAAAAAGGCCGAATGGAAGAGGCGTCCGACGCAGACGAGGAGGAAGGGCCTGATGCAGCCGGTTCGCGGAATGCAGGATTTTTTGCCGAAAAAAATGGCAAAAAAACAGCTGATTGAGGACACGTGCAGGCGTGTTTTTGAAAAGTACGGTTTTTCGCCAATGCAGACCCCTGCCCTTGAAGACTTTGAGGTGCTTTCAAAAAAGGGCACCGCGGGCGAGGACGTAAAGGAGGAAATTTATTATTTTAAGGACAAGGGCGACCGCGAAATCGGGCTGCGGTTTGACTTGACCGTGCCGCTTGCGCGCATTGTTGCATCAAACCCTGCGATGGAGAAGCCATTCAAGCGCTACCAGATAGAGAAGGTGTGGCGCTATGACAAGCCGCAGGCAAGCAGGTATCGCGAGTTCACGCAGGCGGACGCGGACATAATCGGCGTAAAATCAGTGAAGGCGGAATTTGAGTGCATTGCGGTTGCGGCAGACATTTTAAGGGAACTAAAAATCAGTGGAAAAATAAAAGTAAACAACCGCAAACTATTGGAAGGCGTTGCGGTTGCGCGGGGCGTTGCAAAAGAGCAGGCAAAGGAGTGCTTTAGGTGCCTTGACAAGCTGGGCAAAATAGGGAAAAAAAATGTGGAAGCAGAGCTGAAAAGAAAAGGCATTAATGCAAAAATTTTAGGACAACTTTCTAAAAGCTTTGCACAAATTGAAAAAGAATTTTCCGCATCAGTTGGGTTTTTGGAATTAAAGGAATTGTTTGGCTTGCTGGAAGAAAACGGCTTGATGGATTTTGTGGTGTTTGATTTGAGCCTTGCCCGCGGCCTAGAGTATTACACGGGCACTGTCTTTGAGGTTGCCTGCGATGGCCCAAGCATTGGCGGCGGAGGCCGCTATGATGGGCTGATTAAGGCGTTTGGCGGGGTTGATTCCCCTGCGTGCGGGATAAGTTTTGGAGTGGAAAGAATACTTGAACTGATTGACGCAAAAACAACGATTGAATCTTCCACAAGGGTTTTTGTGGCGCCCCTTTCAAAGGAATTCTTTGCAAAATCGCTGAAATTTGCACAAAAACTGCGCGCACTGGTACCGGGCATTGCAACCGAAATAGATCTCTTGGAGCGCAGCATCTCAAAAAACCTTAATTTTGCCTCAAACAAGGGCATTCCTTTCGTTATAGTGCTTGGAGAAAACGAGTT
>CAYIER010000141.1:0-1651 GCA_964362395.1 uncultured archaeon | reverse complement strand
CAACCGTCAAAGTTGTCAAAAAACCACCCTATTAAAATAATAGTAAAACACTATTAAAAAGTTTGCACTCAAGTTTAAGTTATTTGCCAAAAATTTTTTTAAATGCCAAGGATATCTTAAAATATTTTCCCCAATACGGGAATGTTATCGGCCTTTTTGAAAAAGGCTGGCGAAAACCACTCGATGATAGTTGGGGGTTTTTATGCCTTTTTGGGCGTGTGGTTCAATGGTAGAATGCCACGTTGACGAATTCATTCAGCGAAAGTTGATGGGTTCACTGTCGTGGAGACCGGAGGTCCGATTCCTCCCACGCCCATTTTTTTAACAAATCGTGCCTTTCAAAAAATTCGGGAAAGCTTCTTCTATTGTTGCGTAAGCAAATTCGTTCAGTTCTGCGTTTGGAACAAAAACATTTTTGTACGAGTTTGTTCGCCCGGCAAAGCCGTTTATTTTTGCCTTTTCAACGACAAGGATTTTTTCTTTTCGCCCTACCAGTTCCTTGTTTTTTTGCAAAAAAACGTTCCTGCAAACCCGCGTTAAAATGTGCGAGCGCCTGCTTTTTTCTTTTTCAGAAAGTTGCGGAAGCCTTTCAGCACCCGTTTCCGGCCGCACGGCAAACTTTGAAATGTTGACTGTGTCAAATTTTATTTTTTCGATTAGGCGCACCGAGTCCAAAAATTCCTGCTTTGTTTCCGTCGGGAAGCCTGCAATAATGTCTGTTGAAACAGACAAATCCTTGATGTCTTTTCGCAGGTCGCTTACAAGTTTTTCAAATTCTTCCACACTGTACTGGCGGCGCATAAGCCCCAGTATCCGGTTGTTTCCGCTCTGCGCCGGCAGGTGCACAAACCGGTACACCCGCTCGTCTTTAAAGAGTTCTGTGAACTCGCCGTAAAAATCGCGAAGGTATTGCGGCGACATCATTCCGATTCTAATGCGGAACTCGCCTTCGTTTGACAAAAGCGTTTCCACTAATTTTGCAAGGTTTGTTTTCCGGTCAAAACCATAGCAGCCGTTGTCTTGTGAAACCAGCCAGAATTCTTTTGTGCCATTTTTTTGGTCGCGAGAAAATCTTTCGTTGATGCGTCCTATCGGGTAACTGTCAAGCACTCCTTTTGCTTTTTTTGTCCCGCAAAAACTGCACGCGCTCAGGCACCCTGTTGCAATCGGCAGGATTGAAACAAAGGGGTTTATCCGCTCTTCGGGAATGCTGTGCGAAAACGGTTGCTGTGCGAGCCCCGCAATTTTTCCCAGCTCTTCAAGCCTTGTCCCGATCTGGATTACTCGTTGTTCTTGTGCAATGGCATGGGGGTTTATTTTTGGAAGGCATCCAGACACTACTATCTGCGCGGTGGAATTTAGCTGTTTTAGTTTTGCTACTCTTCGCTTCATTTTGAATTCTGTTGCCTTTTTGACTCCGCACGAGTGCACGATTATGAGCTCTGCGTCGCTTGGCGTTTCGACAAGTTTTGTACTGTTGCCTTTCAGGTACCCTTTTATCTGTTCGGTTTCGGCAAGGTTTGCGCTGCAGCCGTATCCTTCGACGAAGACTTTTTGTGCTGCCTTTATTTGAATCAGTTGTTCTGCCATAAGGGTATTTTTGTGCAAAAAAAGTATATTAAATGCGTTTTTGGGTTCAATTTGAGGCTAT
>CAYIER010000140.1:0-1705 GCA_964362395.1 uncultured archaeon | reverse complement strand
GTTTTGTACGCGAATTTTAAATCCATTTTTTGCGGGTTTTTTATTGTGTTGTAGTATAGCGGGAATGCGGCAAGTGACAGCACTGCCAGCCACAGGAATTTTTGCGGCAGCATGTTGTTGTAGATTGCTGCAAAAAAACCAATCACTCCGGCTGCGATTCCAATGTAGGCAACTGTTTTGATTGTGTTTGGCGGAAATACCACAACCGAGCTTTTGTATTTCATTTCTTTTTCGTGCGGAATGCTTGACATCCGGTAAAGCGCGTAGCCGCCAAACTGTATTGCAATCACGAACAATAGAATTTCAACCGGCGCGTTGAATGCGGGGACTGCAAGAACCCATCCTGCATAGAACCGAAAGAACGGGTTGACAAGCGAGCCGGTCACGAGGTCGACAATTGGTTTTTTTTTGAATTCAAATGGCCGAAAAGTGTAAAGCGACTGGTTGACAAGCATTCCAATAAGGCAAATCAGGAACAAAAAGTTGTTGAGGTAAATTCCGATTGCAAATGCGCCTGCTAAAAGGATTCCTGCAAACAAAAATGCAAGTTGTGGTGAAACTTGCCCGCTTGGGATTGGGCGGTTTTTTTTGATAGGGTGCATTTTGTCTTTTTGCCAGTCGGACCAGTCATTGAAAGTGTACAGGCTGCCCCAAAGCAGGGGGCCGACTGCGAAAAAACCCAAAGCAAACAGCCCGAAATCAAATTTTCCAAAATTTGTGGCCAATACATAACCAATAAGCATGTTTCCAAGGGACTTTGTCCATTGGGGGGGCTTGGCCAGCTTCAATAGGCTGGATAGTTTTTCAAACAGTTTTTCCGCCATGCATTCGGAAAATTTAAGGGAAAGCTTTATAAAACAAATAAACGATACTATGTAGGGGTTCACGTTCAATTCGAGCGTGAGTTTTAAATTTTTTAAGTAATAAATTGACAAATGAATAATTATGGGTATTTTCTTTTGTCAATTTATTAGATGTGCTTAAAATTCCCCGTTTACATAGTTTTTCTCTTTTACCAACCCTGTTGGTAGACGCGTTTTGTGCGTCGGATAAAAACGTGTTTTTATCCTAAACATGAGCATCCAAGCTGTTTTGGATGTGATGTTGGTAAAAGCAGTTAATGGATTGGCATAAAAAAATTTTCAAATTTTTTTGTTGCTAGTCCGTTAAATTCGACTCTAAATTAGTGCAGTTTTTTTGCAAGAAGTTTCTTGCAAGCGCCTGCAAATTCAGGTGACACTTTTGCCCCATTCTTTGAATGGGGTGTCTGTTGAAAATTTCAATAGTAAAGTGTTGTTTGTTTTTGCGGTGAAAAATACCCAATTTCATTAAGTGATAACGATTCCAGCTGATCCTGCTGGCGGGTACTGCTATTGAAGTTCGACTAAGCCATGCAAGTCTTAGAGGCACAGTTATGGGTGCTTCTGGCGACCGGCTCAGTAACACGTAGTCAACCTACCCTATAGAGGGGTCAAACCCGGGAAACTGGGCATAATGCCCCATAGGTAAAAGATACTGGAAGGTTTTTTTGCCTAAAAGGAGCGCACCATGCAAGCGTTTCCGCTTTAGGATGGGACTGCGGTGGATTAGGCTGTTGGCGGGGTAACTGCCCACCAAACCTACGATCCATACGGGCCTTGAGAGAGGGAACCCGGAGAAGGGTACTGAGATAAGGACCCTAGCCCTACGGGGTGCAGCAGGCGCG
>CAYIER010000139.1:0-1708 GCA_964362395.1 uncultured archaeon | reverse complement strand
GGCTTTGTAGAAAAGTTATAAATTAACCCTCTGCCTGCGTAGCAGGCATGAGGGGTGGTAGGATCGGCCTACCACATGAAAGAAAAAAAGAGAACTATTTATTATAGGTTTTGTGAGCAATTGCTCAATGCTTTGAGAATTGCTCATGTGCGGCGTTTTCCGCACAAACATAATCCAAAAAAGTATGGTGTTTTGGCAAATGTAGTTATTTTTGCGCTAAAACAGTTAGAAGATAAAACATATCGTTTTATCGTCGAGCTTGTTGGTGAAATGCAAAACATTCTTGCATTGTTGGAAATCGAGCAAGCTCCACATTGGACAACAGTCAATAAAGCAATTAAAAAAATTCAAGGAACTTTTATTGAAAGAATCGTGGCACTTTTTGTTCAACGAACAAAAAGTCAGCGTATACGCGCAGGCATTGACTCAACAGGTTTGCAACCAACACGCGCAAGCGCATATTACACAACCGTGCTGAAAAAAGATAAAAAGAAACGACGAAAAATTCGGCGGCACATTAAGCTCAGCACAGTTGTTGACCTTGATCATCAACTACCAATTTGTTTCAAAATTCGGCGCGGCCCTGCGAGCGATCAATGGGACGCGCTTCCATTAGTGCGCAAAGCGCACAGCATCAAGGCAATCAAAAGCCTTGATGCTGACAAAGGATACACCGGTGAAGAATTGCGCGAATTTGTCGTCGAAAAATGCAAAGCGGAAGATCGTATCAAAGTAAAAAATCCAGAAGTACCAATATGGAGAACAAAAGGAACTTATCTAAAAAAAGCAAAGAAACGCAAATTGCGAGCAAACTATCGCTCGCTATGCGAAACATATCACAGCGTTCTCAAACGCGTCATGGGAAGCACAGTCAGAGCAATGAAAGTAAGCATGCAAAATAAGGAAGTTGCATTCAAAGTTTTATCTTGCTCGGCACTCCGCCGAGCAATAACTTCCTTATTCAAGGAAGTTTTCTACAAAGCCGTAAATTCGCAACGCTTTTATACCTCCTCTTTACTGGTTTTTTGATGATCATCCAAATCGAAAAAAATCCAGAGTGTGGTGAGAGTAACATTACGTTTGTAGGCATCACTAAGGCAGCCTATGGTCGTGCGCAGTATATTCTTGTTAATTCCGATGATGGTGATAATGGTAATTTGAAATTTCCAGGTTTGCGTTTTCGTGGCAATCTTTCAGCGCAGCAGACTCTTGAGGATGTTGCGAAGGAGCGTTTTGAAGAACAGACTGGCTTTGAAGTGAGTAAAATGCTTGGTTTGCGTGCAATCGTTCCTACTCGCAGCAGGCACAGAAAACAGTGGATTTTCAGGAATGTTTTTTTGGGTGTTGTTGAGGATGTTCATTACAAAAAAGGCCCTGACAAGCGCAAGGTGTATTTTGCTGATGCAGGCAAGGGTTGTTCGTGTGGTGCAGAATACGTCTGGGCTGTTGGTGCGTCGCATGTTAAAACTCCTTTGAACTGGGTTACTCCTGATAACACGATTATTGCGCGCATGGCAACTGAGATTTTGCACAATTTTAGTTGGGATACTCTTGACACTAATTTTTATCGCAGAATTCCTTGTGTTGGTGCTGATCCTTTGACGTTATCGTCTGAGCGCCCGTTGGGTTGTGGTCTTGCTGTTTCCAGTATTGTTTTGTTGTACCAGCCTGATGAGGATTCTCTGAGAAAAACTATTTTGTTGCATAG
>CAYIER010000138.1:0-1782 GCA_964362395.1 uncultured archaeon | reverse complement strand
TCAGAGTAAGTGCCCCATTTTCTTTTTTTTTGTGTCAAGGTATTTTTTGTTGAATTTTGTCGGCGCTGATTTTATCGGGACCATTTCCACAATTTTTAGGCCAAACCCTTCAAGGGCAGCCATTTTTTTGGGGCTGTTTGTAAGGAGGCGGATGGAAGAGAGGCCAAGCAGGCGAAGAATCTGCGCGCCAATGCCGTAATCGCGCGAATCCATCGAAAACCCCAAAAGCATGTTTGCCTCAACCGTGTCATAGCCTTTTTCCTGCAATTCGTATGCGCGAAGCTTGTTCAATAAGCCGATGCCGCGGCCCTCGTGGTGGGAGATGTAGAGCAGGACGCCTAGCCCCTCTTTTTCAATTGATTTTAGGCTTTCCTCTACCTGTGCGCGGCAATCACACTTCAGTGAGTGAAAAACGTCGCCCGTCAGGCAGCCAGAATGGACCCGCACCAGAACATTTTTTTTGCCAAAAACGTTCCCCTTTACCAGTGCAACGTATTCTTCGCCGTAAATCTTGTCACGAAAGCCGACAGCAGTGAAATCGCCAAACTCGGTCGGGAGCTTTGGGGATGCGACTTTTTCCACAAGCGACTCGGTTTTCAGCCGAAAATCAATCAGGGACTTCAGGCTCACAATTTTTAGCCCAAACTTTTTTTTGAACTTCAAGAGGTCCGCCAAACGCGCCATTGTGCCGTCACTATTCATTATTTCCATTATCACGGCAACAGGATTCAGCCCAGCAAGTTTCAATAGGTCAATCGAGCCCTCGGTGTGGCCGGCACGGTGAAGCACACCGCCATCTTTTGCCACAAGCGGAAACATGTGGCCGGGAGAAACAAGGCCACCAGGGGACGCGCTCCCGCTTAAAAGCACGCGGATTGTTTTCAGGCGGTCCTCAACCGAAACACCGGTCTTTGCCGTTTTTGCGTCAACAGAAACAGTGAAAGGCGTCTGGAACTGGTCCGTGTTCTCGGCCATTTTTTTTAACGAAAACTGGGCGGCCTTTGCAGAAGTAACCGGGATGCACATGAGGCCGCGGGCATTTTTGAGCATGAAGTTGAGCTTTTTTTCGGTGGCAAACTCCCCCGCAAGGACAAGGTCTCCCTCGTTTTCGCGGCGCTCGTCATCCACCAAAACAACCATTTTGCCGCGCTTTAAGCCGGCAATTGCGCATTCAATCGAGTCAAGCCTTTCCGCCAAACAGCACACCAATAGGTATTCTGCACCAACTATTAATTAAAAATGTTAGGCTAACCAAAAATGAGTGACCAAAATTTTAATTAATACAAAACACCATAATTAAACGGATAAAAAATGCGTTACCCTGTTTCAGGCGAAAAAGACTTCAAGGCCGTGCCAAAAGACGCGCAGGCAATCCACCTCGTGCGCCCCCTCAAAAAAGAGCGCATCGAAAAACTGTTCTTGGGCCGGCGCATCAAAACGGTTTATTTAAGCAAGAGCACAAAAAAGCGCCTCGGCAAAAAGGCAAGGCAGTTTTTTTCCCAAAAAGGCGTGAAAATACTCGAAGAAAAACGCGCGGGGCGCGCAATATCGGTTGACCTGAAAAAACTGCAGGAAATAGTCGAACTCCACAAAGACTATCAAAGCTACCGGAAAATCGAGGAACTGCTCGGCATCCCAAAAAGCACCGCACACTACCTTATAAAATACGCGCAGCGCGCAAAGGTCAAAACAGGCAAACACATTGTCTATTTGTAAAAACATAAAAAAACGAACAGATTCGTTTGCAATCTATAGCAAACTGCTTATATTTTTGAACATTTT
>CAYIER010000137.1:0-1795 GCA_964362395.1 uncultured archaeon | reverse complement strand
TTTGGGGTTCAGTGAATTTTTCCGCAAATATTTTGTATTTTTTCATCTTTTGACAACATTTCTGCCCCGAATGAGTCCAAATGGGTAGGGTCATGGAAATAAGGTGATTCATGCGGAAATTTGCCATAAAAATCCAATACCACAAAATTTGGCATTTTGTTGCGGGCAATTTCAAATATTTTTCCATAAAATCCGTTAGAATCAAAATTGTTTTCTTTCAGGACAGCGTCAAATGATTCATGCATTGGAAATTTTACGAGAATTACATTAATTGTAACTGTTTAGTTTTGTGTTCGGTTTCCTAATTGCAAAATCTCAAATATGGGTTTTTTCCTATTTTGGCGCATGGTGTGTGCAGATTGCGAGAAACTCGTTCGACGTGTTGCCGAGCTTGAGGCTCGGCTTGCAAAGTATGAGAACGCTCATACTCCTCCGAGCCTGTCTGGGGTGCATCTGAGCAAGGTTGGTGGCAATAAGCCTGGCAGGAAAAGCGGGCATGAGGGTTCTGGAAGAAAAACCCCTGAAGTTGTTCACAAGCATAAACATTTGGTGCTAAAGGCTTGCCCTTATTGTGGTGGCAGGGTAAAGCGAAGGAATGCGCGGACAAGAGTTATTACCGACATTAAGCCGGGCAGTGTGCAGAACACTGAATGCGAGATTCAGCGCAGTTATTGTTCCAAATGCAACAAGGTTGTTGAGCCGGTTGTAACTGATGCTTTGCCAAACAGCCGGTTTGGGTTGCAGCTTGCACTCTACATCACGTTTTTGTCAGTGCTTGGAATCACGTTATCCAAAATCCGGGCGATTTTATTGCACGATTATAATCTGGCAATATCAAAAGGAACCATTGCCAACACAATTGAGCAGTTAGCTGATTTTCTTGGTGATGATTATGAGAAACTTCGCCAAGACTTGTTCAAGGAACGGGACTTGTTTGCTGATGAAACCAGCCACCCAATCCACGGCAGGAACGGCTGGCTATGGACATTTATTGGCAAAACGGTTGCATATTTGCGAGTTGAAATGTCACGAGGTCAAAAAGTAGTGCAAAAAACAATACAGGGTTATGCCGGCATCCTGCATTCTGATTTCTGGAGCGCATACAACAGACTCAAGTGTGATAAGCAAAAATGCCTGGCACATTTGACAAGAGAACTCAAACACTTGAGAAAGAAAAAAATGAGCCCAGAACTCAAAACATATTGCACCAAACTGTTAAACCTATTGCGTTACGCGGTCAAAGAAAACAAACACTCATCGCGCTTCAGAGCCTTTTGCGAGCAGCGCTTGCATGCAGTGATTGATGCGGAATATGCTGACAAGGACTGCCAACGCCTCAACAAAAGGCTACGCAGGCACGCAAACGAAATATTTTTGTTCACAGAACTTGAAACCGAAACAACCAACAACCACGCAGAACGCAGCCTCCGCCCAAACGTCATCAAACGCAAAAACACATACGGCTCATATTCGCTGGACGGAGCACAAGCCCATGCAATCATGGCAAGCTTCTACCAAACCAGCCAACTCCAAAAACTCGAATACGAGCCCTTTATCAAAGAACTCATAGAAAAACACCTACAAAACAAGACAGGAAACTAAACAGTTACCATTAATTTTATTTTCTTTTGTAATATCAAGAATTTTTTCAAAATAAGAAATCATTTCAGGATTCAAAAAATCGTTGTTTTTTATAGTAGACCATGTCTGTTCTGCCAAAGCAGACCTTTCTTTGTTAGTTGTAGAGTAGTCAGACTTTTGGCCGTTTTGTTAGCCAGACATTTGGCCGCTTTTT
>CAYIER010000136.1:0-1851 GCA_964362395.1 uncultured archaeon | reverse complement strand
CAATGCCTGAAATCATCGCATCCTCTGGGTCAATCATTTGACCTGATGATTTTAACTCCCTCTGGATTTCTCCGCCATGCAGTGCAGAATCAAAATCAAGTTTTAGGACATTTATTGATTTTAACAATTCAACCGTTTTTTCAATTTGTGAACTGCTTGCGTTCTTTGGCAAACCCTGCCAAACTTCGAAAACGCTTATTGCAGTGGTAGAAACCGGCTCATTTTTGCTTTCAATTTCGGCAATTTTGCCAACAGCCGCTTTGTCTCCCCTAAGCAAATCAATGAGGAAAGTGGTGTCAAGAATCATAAAATCACACTCTAATCCTCGCCAGTCGGTTCCTTGAAGTCTTTCGGTTTTCCATTATGTTTGATTCCAGCTCTTTTGTCTGGCGGACGGTAAAAACTCCCGCAAACTCTGTCAAGCTACGCTTGCCTGTAAGGCGCAAAATCACTTCACTAAAACTCTCCTTCTCTTTTTTCTTGTTATACAACCGGCCATATGCCTCATCAGTAACTGAAATAGTTTTAGTGCTCATGTAAAAATTCTGTGTATGTATGTGTATTTAAATATTTCCTGTACGAAAGCCACTTCTGATTTGAAAACCCGGCAATAGGTAACTGCTGGCTGCCGTTTTTTGGAAAATATTACCGCCCCATCGAAGATGGGTCATGTATGCGGTGCTTTTGCCAGCTTGCCCTGTAAGGGCAGGGTATAAACGGACACAAACGTTTTATGAGAAAAACTTTGACTGGTTAATTGGTTAATTTAATGGATATGAGGTCACAGGGATTTGAACCCCGATATCTCGGTCGCCCCAATTTTTTTGCAGGTCTTTTTTTTAAAAACCTGCCTAAGGCATTTTTGCCAACTTTTTTTTAAAAAGCTGCTGGAGCCGAGTGCACTGCCAGGTTATGCTATGACCTCTAGCCGCAAAATCGGCACCAAATTGACAATTGAATAATTATGGATAATTTTTTTTTGCCAGTTTGGTGTGATGCTTTGGTGCCACTAAAATGGCACTTGCTTCGCAACGCGTGCAAAATCACGCGGCACTTTTGCCCCAGCTAAAGCTGGGGCTGCCTCCTTTAAAATTTTTTAGCCCAGTGAGTATCCAACTCAGTGAAAAAGTTATTTTATAGCCAAAGGCACTCACTTTTCATGCAAATATTTTGGCTCCGAGTTGATTTAAACATTGCTGTTATTTGAAACTTTTATTGAAGAATTCCATGTCTTTTACGCTCAGGTATCCCATGTGGCGCTCTTTTTTCCCAATGACTTCGTAGTAAAACATGCATTTTTTGCCCGTGCATTCGACCGTGTAAAGGCACTCGTTTGGCTGCCAGATGTTGACTTTTTCCGCTATTGGCATTTTTACGAGGTTTCCCATTATGAGGCGGTTTGTGCCACTGTGGGCAATGATTGCAATTGTTTCGGAATTGTGCTTTTTTTTCATTTCCCGCACAAACGGCTGGATCCTTTTTTTGTCCATTTCTTCAAATGATTCGCCACCCTTTGGCTTGAAGTTGTATTTGTTTTTCCTGCGCTGTTCCCAGAGTGCGGCGTGCTTTTTTTCTATTTCATCAAAAGTCTTTTTTTCAAACATCCCGTAATCGATTTCCTTCAGTTCTTTTTTCACGATTATTTCCAATCCGTGCGATTTTGTTATTTCCTTGGCGGTGTCAAGCGCGCGCGCAAGCGGGCTGGAGTAAATTGCGTTGATTTTTTTTGGGGCAAGCATTTTTGCCATCTGCCTTGCCTGCCATTTCCCAAGCTTTGAAAGCGGCGTGTCGCTTGTGCCCTGTATTTTTCCAATTGCATTCCACGTTGTTTCGCCGTGGCGCACCAAAAAG
>CAYIER010000135.1:0-1895 GCA_964362395.1 uncultured archaeon | reverse complement strand
TGTTTAACGCTTTTTTTGCTTTTAAACGATTTGGGGGTGCGGGTTTCCGGTGCGGGGTTTGCTTTTGGGTGGTGCCTGCTGTCTGAAAAAGATTGTTTTTTATAATTGTTTTTGGCATAATTAATGCAGGCAGATTTTTGGGTAACCCCTCCAAGATTTTTGAACAAACAGAAGTTGTAGTCAATGCCTAAATTGAAACCTAAGAAAAACTTGCTTGAAATCATCAAATCAATTGCGCCTGATGAAGAACTTGCAAAAAATGTTGAAGCCGCTTACAAAAACAGGAAAAAATTCAAATTCAAGCGAGTTGAATTTTAGCAAAAAACATAGTTGGAATCATTTGCAGGAATTTTCCTAACAAGTCGTTCCGGCTGGCGCGGTTGGCAAAGGCGTTCCGGGTGCGGCGGCTTTGCATCTTTTGAGGGCCTGGTCAAAAGTGCAGGTGAACTGACAAAAGTCTGAGGTTACTATTGTGTTGCAGTTTTCTTGTGAATATTTTGCGCAAAAGGAATCAGCTTTTGCTATTGTTGAGTCTATGCCTTGTAATTCTGGTGAAAAACTTGTGTTCAAACACCCAAATATTGAGAAAAAAAGGATTGCAATTGTAGGCGTGAAGAATTTTTTCCAATCAATGTTTTTTTTCCTTTTTATTGTTGTTTTTTCCCCTATTTTAATATTTTGCCGCCAAGCGTGTTTCCACTGGAACCTATTTAATAAAGTTTTAACCCATTCTTTTTTGTGGTTTTTGTGGCAAAAAACATTTTTGAGAAAGGCGGCTTGGAGCACAACGTGTTTAAGGACGAGTCTTTTTTGTATCCTGAGTTTGTGCCGGAGCGCTTGCCGCACCGTGACAAGGAAATTGACTCAATCGTGTTTGCGTTCAATCCCGTGCTTTCGGGAAAAAAGCCACAGAATGTTTTTATCGCGGGGCCGACCGGTTGCGGGAAAACCGCTGTTACAAAGTTTGTTTTAAAGGAGCTTGAAGAGTTCTCTGACCGCGCCAAGGCGATTTACATCAACTGCTTTGAGTTCAATTCAAGGCACTCTGTTCTTTCAAAGATTGCGAATTTCATTGGTTCCCCCACTCCGCGGCGCGGGATTGCAACTGATGAGATTTATTCGCAGTTCTTGTCTGCGTTGAAAAAGTCGGATTTTGTGCCTATAATCATTCTGGACGAGGTTGACCAGCTTGTGCTTTCATCCGAGGGGTCAAAGCTGCTTTATGATCTTTCAAGAATCAACGAGCACGAAAAATCTGTTGTGGGTCTTGCGCTTGTCTCAAACAATGTTTCGCTTGTCGCGTCGCTTGATCCGCGAGTGAAAAGTTCGCTTACCGAGGAACGCATTTTGTTTGAAGGGTATTCTCCGCAACAGTTAAAGGACATTTTGCTTCAGCGGACACAGTATGCGTTTGTATCTGGCGCGCTAAGTGACGAAATAATCGGTGTTGCCGCTGCGCATGCCGCAAAAATGGGGGGTGATGCACGCGTTGCAATCGAGTCGCTGTTAAAGGCGGGGCGCGAAGCAGAGCGCGAAAATTCGGGCAAGGTAATGCTTCGCCACCTCAAAAAGGCGTTTGAGGCAGTTGATTCGGTGTCTCTCCTCAAGGGCTTAAAGCACCTTGGGGAAACCGAAAAAATCCTTTTGGGTGAAATAGCGTTAAATGAGGGTGTTTCTTCAGGAACGCTGTTTGAACTGTTTTCCAAAAAATCAAAAACGCCGCTTTCAGAGCGCCGCATACGCGATTACCTCAACTCGCTTGAAAAAAAGGACTTCGTTGTCGCAGAGGAAGTCAGCATGGGGAACAAGGGAAAGACAAGAAAATACGCCTGCCGCCTTCCCAAAAAAATGATTCTACAGGAACTCGCAAACCAATAGGGGCTGTAGGTTTTTTT
>CAYIER010000134.1:0-1997 GCA_964362395.1 uncultured archaeon | reverse complement strand
TAAAACAAAATTTTCATCTCAAATTTTTGCGCTTTGGCCAGAAAAAATTAGCACCAAAGAAAAAATGCAAAAAATTCTTGCCTACAAGGTATACAGACCGCTCAATATACTAAAAGCATACCATGGTCGAAACTTTATCTCATTACAATTTGAAACACAAACAATTCCAATAGGAGGAAGATTTGCCCCGGCATTTTTTTTTAAAAATATCGGATATAATGTACAGGCCACATTAACTGATGCAGAATTAAAAAAACTCGGGGAACTCTTCAATGTGCCTGTGGAAATTAAAGAAAAATATAAGCACAGCGAGCAAGAGCAGCCACAAAGCTTTTTTATTGAAAAAAAAACCAGTTAACCCCACGAATTCAATATATTTAAATATTTGTGGGTGTAACTGTTTTTTATGGTTTACTTTTCTACAAAAAAAATCAAGGGAAAAAAGTATGTTTACCTTGTCAAATCAATCAGGCTGGCTAATGGGAAAATGATTAAACTGCAAAAAATTACCAATGGCAAAAAAGAAAGTTTAAAGAAACTTCAAGAAAAGCACAGGGATTTTTTTATTGAAA
This sequence comes from uncultured archaeon, assembly GCA_964362395.1. Lineage (GTDB taxonomy): Archaea > Iainarchaeota > Iainarchaeia > Iainarchaeales > GW2011-AR10 > JACPKT01. The sequence continues at coordinate 1,425 of CAYIER010000134.1, read as the reverse complement.
AGGAAAAGGAAGCGCAAGCAAAGTTTGCCTTAAAAACTTACCAAACAGACGACATATTTACAGAAGAGCAAATTATAAAAATAGAAAAAATGAAAGTAGAATACCGGCGCTTGTTGAAAAATTTTTCAAAAGAACAACACAAGGATGTTTTTGACCGATTTATCGCAAACTTCACTTACGAGTCAAACGCAATTGAAGGAAGCTCCCTTACACTAAAAGATGTCGCAATAGTGATGTTTGAAAACCGCTCAATTGAAGGAAAGGATTTGAGGGAAATTTATGAAACAAAAAACTCACGCGAAGTCATGGAAAAAATTTTGAAAAAAAAATTCAAAATAACCGAAAAAGACATAATCAAAATGCATAAAATGCTGATGAAAAACATTGACAAACGGACCGGCTACAAGCAGTTTCCAAACGAAATAACAGGTTCACAAGTGAAATTAACCCCACCGGAAAAAGTACAGGAAGAAATGGGGCAATTAATTGGATGGTGCAATTCAAACCCGCAAAAACTTCACCCGCTGCAGATTTGCGCGCTGCTTCACGGAAAATTTGAAAAAATACACCCCTTTGCTGACGGAAACGGCCGGGTTGGAAGGTTCATTGCAAACACGATGCTCGTAAACAACGGCTATCCCCCGCTAATAATAAGAAAAACCCAACGTGATTCTTACATCAAGTGCCTTGAAGATTTCCAGCGCAGATACACAAAAAACCTTGAGCGATTTTTCCTTGAAAAATACAAAAAAACATTTGAAAAGTTCTTTGCAATTTATACAAAATACATAAAGTAAACCTTTGCAAAACCCAAGCCACAAAGCTTTTAATGAAAAAAAACGTTCTATTAACGCATGCACGAGCTTGAAAACCTGTTTTTCCCAAAAAACGTGGCAGTAATAGGCGCAAGCGCGGAACCGCAAAGCATCGGGCGCGCGGTGTTTGAAAACTTCCTGCAAGGAAGCCTTGCGGACAACACTTTCCCGGTCAACCCAAACCACGCCGAAATACTTGGGAAAAAAAGCTACAAAAGCATAAAAGATATACCGGCAGAAATTGACCTTGCATTGATTGTCGTTCCCGCAAAGTTTGTGCCGCAGGTGCTGCAGGAATGTGCTGACAAAAAAACAAAAGCAGCAATAATCATCAGCGCAGGGTTTGCCGAAATAGGGGAAAAAAAGCTTACACAGCAACTCCAAACAATAATTGACAAAAACCCAAAAATTAGGACAATTGGCCCGAATTGCTTTGGCGTCACCTGCCCCAAAAATAATTTGAACACCACCTTTTCCGCTTCCGCAAAAACAGGGATGCCAAAAGAAGGCACGGTTTCATTTCTTAGCCAGAGCGGAGCGCTCGGTGTTGCAATCCTTGACTGGATGTCAACGCAGGAATTCGGCTTAAGCAAATTCGTGTCATACGGGA
>CAYIER010000133.1:0-1999 GCA_964362395.1 uncultured archaeon | reverse complement strand
ATTGGATTAGAGCCGTGCCGAGAGAAACCTTTTACCCGCTTTAGCGGGTAGATGAATCGAGGCAATCGGTGAAGATATCAAAAAAACTAATCTCAGCGCCTCCTGCTCGCAAGTCTTAAAATCTTTCGTGATAGCAATATTTTCGCATGTTTTTGTTTGTTTTATGGGTTTTGCTGGTTTCTGTTTTCACGGTTTTTGGCGCGTGGTATGCGCGCAGATTTGGCCGGCCTGATGCCTTGATTGGCTTGTATGTTGCGTTTGTTTTGTTTGCAAACATTGCTGCTGTAAAGATTGCTGTTTTTGATTTCGGGTTTGCAAGGTTTTTTGCGCCTGCTGTTGTTGTGATTTTTTCTGTGACTTTTTTGCTGACTGACATTGTGAACGAAAAATTTGGCAGGAAGGAAACGCAGAGGATGATTTTGATTGCGTTTGCCTCACAGGTTGCTGTTGCCGGTTTTTCATGGATTGTTCTGTCTCTTCCGCCGGCACCTTTTTGGGCAGGGCAGCAGGCGCTTGAAGGGATTTTTGGCGCCGTGCCGCGGGTAATGGTTGCTTCGTGGATTGCTTTTTTGGTGAGTGAAAACCTTGACGCGTATATTTTTGACTGGTTTCGGAAAAAGACCGGCGGAAAAATGTTGTGGGTGAGGAATGTTTTCAGTTCAATTCCTGCAATGGTTATTGATTCCGCGCTTTTTGTAACAATAGCGTTTTTTGGAATTCAACCAGTGCTTTCCTTGATAATCGGTCAGACAGCAATCAAGTGGATTATCGCGGTGATAAATGTGCCATTCATGTATTTGAACCGGTGGATTTTGTTCAAAAAATAGCAGGATTTACTTTTGGGTAATTTCCTTGATTTTGCCGTTTTTGAATTGTGCGTCAATTATGCTTGGGATGCCTCCGCGCGGCGCAAATTCGGCGTGGATGCGTGCCCATTTTGGCTTTACTGTTTCACAGAAATCAAACAAAATTTTTATTGCCGCGAATTCCTTGAATATTCCGGCATTGCGGTAACCGACAAGGTATAATTTGAGCGATTTTTCTTCGACAACCGTTTTTTGCGGCGCGTACTCGATTTTCAGCGAGCCAAAGTCTGGTAGGCCGGTTTTCGGGCAGATGCTTGTGAACTCGCCGTAGGTGTAAGTCACAGTGTAGCCTTTGCCAAAATAAATGTTTTCAACGGCTTCAAGCGGTGGCAGCTTGATGTGCGCAATGTGCCTGTGAAGCCCCGAGTAAGCGGATTTTTTTGTCATGATTGAAATTTGTTTGCAAACTTTTATAACCCGAACCAATCAATTTTTTGTTGGTGTCAATGCGCAAAATCAGGGCAGTAATTTTTGATTTGGACGGGACTCTCATTGACTCCATTCATTGGCATGCTCAGTCGTTTCACGAATTGTCAAAGGTTTTTGGAAAGCCAATTTCAATGAAAAAAATAATGCCTTTGATGCGCTTGCCGACTGAGGCAATTTATCGCAGGCTCAGAATAAAAAAATTGTTTAATATTGAAATTGAAAAATTTTTGGGACTTAGGCGAACAAAGTATTATTCAATAATTCATGGCAAAAACCTTGTTTTTAAAGATGTTTTTCCTGCGCTGAAAAAACTTATGGGCTGCAGGCTTGCAATTGCGACAAATTCCAGCAGGCAGACGCTTCTTGCTTCGACGCCTTACGGGTTGTTCGAAAAGTTTGGGGCCACGGTAACTTATTCTGATGTTTTGCGCGCAAAGCCAGACCCTGAAATGCTTTTTTTGGCGGCAAAAAAACTGCGCGTAAAGCCGCATGAGTGCGTCGTGGCTGGTGATTCGATAATGGATGTCTTGGCTGCAAAGGGCGCCGGAATGGTTCCAATTGCCGTGTTTCGGAAAACCGGCGCGTCAACTTTTGCGGAGTTGAAGAAAAAAAAGCCGTTTGCGGTGATTAAAAGCCTGGGTGAAGTTCCAAAAATAGTATCCGTTTAGCTTTTTGCCGGGTTTAACCTGTTCTGTATGAGTTCG
>CAYIER010000132.1:0-2117 GCA_964362395.1 uncultured archaeon | reverse complement strand
AAGTTTTTTTCACGCGAAACGTTTTTGCCAAAAGAGTTTGCGGCCAAAAAAATATTTTTATGCCCCTTTGGCATGGAAACCAAAGGCTTTTTGTCAAAAAGCCAATTCTCCCGCGAGTTCAACACCGTGCTTGGGTAAGCCAAGCGGCTTTTGCTCAATAAAGGAAATGCAGCGCAAACAAGTGGCCTTCGAACAAGAACGGCACAAGAATCACTTTTGTTTTAATTTTGCCGCCGCCCTTTTTTTTCCACTCTACGTCTACGCAGCCGCCTGCAAGGTTTTCCATTGCATTCCTGTAAGTCATAATCAGCGCCTTTTGGCTGGCTTTTTCAACGCATTCCCCGACAGGGTCTTTTATGTCAGCCCATTCTTTGGGTGACTTGTAGCCAAGCATTGCCGCAAATTTTTTGTTGCAGGCCTTGTGCTCGTCATCAAGGTAAATGTAGATTGACTGGGAAGATATGCAAAGTTATCCCTTCAATTAATTCTTCATGATGGCTGTGTCCATGCATAAAAAAAACCTCCAAAAAAAACATTGAGAATGATTACAAAAATAATCCGCACGACAATTTTTTAAGCAACCGTAAGAAAAACTTAAACAAAAAAAACCCAAAAAAAATTTATGGACATTCTCGTTTTTTGGTTGCGTATAAACGAATATAAAAGCCTTTACTTTGACGAAAGAGCTTTACAGCGCCCCCGGAGGGATTTGAACCCTCGGCCATCTGCTTTCCTCCGACTGAAAGTTAGAAGGCAGGTGCTCTGTCCAGGCTGAGCTACGGAGGCAGTTGAATTACTTTAAACTGCCATTATTATACGTTATACACGTAGGAAATCCTTTTTATAGCAAACTATTTTTTGGCCTAAAAAGAATTAAATAATCAAACTGGCCAATTATTTTGGTAAATGGCCAATTATTTTGGTAAAAATGGTTTATGCACCTTATGGCCCTTATGGGCACAAATGGCCAGACAAAAATGCTTATGATAAGGAATTGAATTGGTATAATGCATTTTTAAAAAATGTTAAAACCAAAAAGCAAAAGTTGAGGGAAAGGTTAAGAAAAGGTTTTCCTTTATATTAATGGTGGTTTTTGTGAAGCGCAATTTTTTGGATATGTCGGAGTTTTCGGGAAAAGAAGTTGAAAAGCTTATTGCAAAATCTATTGAGGTGAAAAAAAAGCCAAAAAAATATTATAAAGCACTGCAGGGAAAGACTTTGGCAATGCTTTTTCAAAAAACGTCGACCAGGACAAGGATGTCTTTTGAGGCAGGCATGACGCAGCTTGGCGGGCACGCGATTTTTTTGGACTGGCGGGCGACAAACTTTACTTTGGGGTCGCTTTCAGACGAAATGAAGTCTATGTCACGGTTTTGTGACGCAATAATGTTTCGGGCATACAAAAACGAGGACATAGTGGAGGCGGCAAAGGCCGCAACAGTTCCGCTGATTAACGGGTTGGATAATTTGTTCCATCCCTGCCAGGCATTGGCGGACTTAATGACCATAAAAGAAAAAGCCAAAAAATTCAAGGGCACGAGGCTTGCTTTTGTTGGCGACGGGAACAATGTCTGCAATTCTTTGATTATCGGGTGCGCAAAAGTCGGCATGCAAATAAGCGTGGCCACGCCAAAAGGGCTTGAGCCCTATTCGAAGGCAGTGGAGGAAGGAAAGGGATCCGGCACCCTAAGCCTCTATAATGACCCCAAAAAAGCGGTTGAAGGCGCGGATTTTGTTTACACCGACACGTGGATTTCCATGGGCGAAGAAAACCTCAAGGAACAGAAAATGAAGCAGTTTGCTGGTTACACGGTGGACAAAGGCCTGCTTGGAAAAGCATTGTTCATGCACTGCCTTCCAGCGCACAGGGGATTTGAAGTCACAGACGAGGTTTTGGACTCAGGACAGTCGATTGTTTTTGACCAGGCAGAAAACAGGATGCACGCCCAAAAGGCGCTGCTTTTGGAATTGTTGAAACCAAATAGAAAGATTAAATAAGCATTTTTGGAGTGATTTCATTCAATGGACGAGTTTCGGCAAAGCGCTGCAAAGGCGCTTGAATTGGCAATTGGCTTAAAAGGGTTTGATGAAAAAACCATTTTTGGGATGCTTGAATC
>CAYIER010000131.1:0-2123 GCA_964362395.1 uncultured archaeon | reverse complement strand
AGGAATACAAATTGAAAGCCATTTTGACAAAAATGAAATAGAAAAAGCAAAAGTTCTTGCAAGAGCGCTTTTGTCATCTAATCCAAAAAACCCTCACGCACACTATTACCAAGCAAACATTGAATTGCACGAAGGAAAACCTCAAATTGCGCTTAAAACAATAAATGATTGCATAAAGGTTGCAGAAGAAAAGGGGATACCGCACTTTGACTACTATGCATACAAAGCCACAATACTAAAGGTTCTTGGCCAAGATTGCACTGAATGGGAAAATAAAGCCAAAGAACTGAGAAACAAAATTTGAACACTTTCAACAGGACCCCATATATAACAATTCCGACTAAACCTTGATTTTTCACGTATATTTATCGGTGCCAAAACCCTTTTTGAGATTAATCAAAAAATTAGGAAAACAAACCAGGCATTAAACATTAATCGCTTATTTGAATTGAATTATACCAAAAACTATATATGTTTTGAACAATATATGAGTTATGCAAACAGGCGTTTCAATGGTTTCAGATTTTAGAACAACGTTTTTGACAATTTATTCAAACCTTCCTTTAAATACCAGAAAAGAGGTAATAGTTGTACTTGGAGAGGAACCAATTTCATGGAATGCGGCATATATTGAAATTAAAGGAAATACTGTAAAGGGAAAAGAAATACTAAAAAAACTTCAGGACTTGAAAATTATTTAACTGGTGGCAAAATGGTCAATGAAGAAGAAAAAAAGCTGGTTCTTGCAAGGCTGGAAAACATGCCTTCAAATATGAAGCTTTCAATGGGTGGCACAATGCAACTATCCAAAACAGAAATGCTTGAACACGTAAAAAAAGGCGACGAAATAGGCAAAAAAATAGTAAAAATCCAGCTCAATTATTTAAGAAGTATTGCAAAACAATATTCATAGATGAAATTTCTCATAACCCGGCCAGACCACGACGACACCGTTTTTTACCTGCACGAATTTTCCAAAGAATTAATAGAAATAGCCAAAGAAAAAGGCCTCAAAGTTTTGGATTGCGACAGGAAAAAAGCCAATAGAAAAACTGTCCAACAAATGATTCAAGAACAAAAACCAGAACTCGTCATGTTTAATGGACATGGAAATCTCACTACCATTTGTGGCCAAAAAAACGAAGCACTGATTAAACAAAGCGAAAATGAAGAAATTCTTAACGAAAAAATAATTTACGCCAGGTCATGCAGCACAGCCTCATCTTTAGGGCACAGTTCAGTGAAAAATGGGGCAAAAGCATACATCGGCTACACTGAAGACTTTGTTTTCCTAATTGATAACTCAAGAACAGCCAGCCCATTAAAAGATGAATTTGCAAAACCGTTCCTGACTGCATCAAACCAAATTATCAAATCACTATTAAACGGACGAACAGCATTAGAAGCACACCAAAGGTCACAAAACGTTTTTGGCGAACAAATCGAAGCACTGCAAAAAAGCGACGCGCCTCCAGAAGCGCAGCACATGCTCCCATGGTTATTCTGGGACAAAACAAGCCAAACAATAATCGGAGACAAAAACGCGCAAATATGAAAAAAATTTTTCCATCACTTCTTTTTGTACCCGAACTTTTGTTTTTCATATTCTGCAAGCCATTTGGCAATTAATCTGAATGCAACGGTTTGGCTTAACCAGCTTGCATGGAATTCACCGTATTTTTTTTCAGAAAAATGTTTGCTTTTTGTGAAAAGATAATTTCCTTTTCTCCACTCTTTTTCGTTTTCAGCTATTTCGAGAGTTGCATTTTGCCATCTTGACCTGAAGTAAACGTATTTTCTGAAAAGCGTTCCTTCGATTTGCAACGGTGCTGCAATGCATGTTGTCTTAAGGCTAAGAGGGGCAAGGAAGTCCTGCAGTTTTTCGTAAACAAGACGCTGGCCGAGGGCGCACGCGCCGTCCTGGATTATCTCCCGCCCGAAGAACTGAGAAGGGAGCTGGGAGCGCTTCAGGCCGAGCGTGTGTGGGAAGGGCTCGAGCTGTTCCTGGCCAGTCAGGAGACGACCTCGCGGGCCTTCACGTCGATGGTGGATTCCCTTCGGGATGGCACGGAGCGACGTCCGTATGTACTCGTCCCTCCGAAGCTCGACGGCGCTATCGCGGG
>CAYIER010000130.1:0-2178 GCA_964362395.1 uncultured archaeon | reverse complement strand
GTTCCCGGTTTGAAGGATGTGAAGAAAAATGATTAAGCAAAAGTTGTTTTTGTTTTTTGCAATTGTTTTTTTTGGCGCTTTTTCTAGTGCCGCCCAAATCAATTATGAGACTGCGTCAGTTGGGCGTGTTGTTGGCGATAATTTGTGGGATTTGTCGGGCTCGCTTGATGCGAACAGCATGTATTTGGGCGAGGCAAGGTATTTTTCAAAGGATTTTGCCCTAACCGGTTCTTTTTTTGGTGCAGAGGTGCCTTTGAATAATGTTGCGGGCGCTGACGGGGTTTTGAAGCAGGAGTTTGGCGCAGATTATAAGTTTTTTAGCCCATCGATTTTGTCCAATTTTACATGGGGCGCTGCGCAAAGGGAAATAAATTCTTTGACCGCCAAAAATTCTTTTATTGTTTTGCAGGCTGATTCAAGCTTTGATGGCTCGACTTTGAAAATAAAGGATGCCTCCCCGATTTTTGGGCAGGAAATTTCTGTCCAAGACACCGGCTTTGACGAAGGTTTCCGCAATTCGCGCCCGCTGCTTGTTTCTGATACGCCTTTCACTGGCCTGTATGTCCCAAAGAGTTTTGGCGATAACCGCTCGCTTGTGTCAAGGTATCTGCCAAACAGTTCTGGAATAATTGCGCCGACTGCAAAATCTGACGACAAATTGCTGCTTTCAATCATTTGCTCGATGTTTTTGAAGGAAGACAAGGGCCCAAACGGCAGGATTTTGTTTGGCACCCTTGGCGACCGCTATAAGAATGCGCGCAACAATTTTGTGGAATTTGGCGGCGGCGCGGAAAGCTCCCTGTTGTCTTACAATCTGTATGGTTTGCCTTTTGCGTCGGTTGGCGTAAAGCGGCCGTTTGACGGCACCGAAATCCAAATGTTTTGCGGCCAGTTTGCGCAAAAAAACACCGTGGCGGCAACAGAGGTAATTTCTCTCTCCGCAAATGCTGTTGGGGCACAGGCAGACACACAGCCGAATTCTTTTACGAAAACGATTTCTTTGGACTTTTCGGATTATTCTGTTGAAGATGTTGGCAACAACTTGCAGGTTTTGGCAATTGGCGGCACGCAGCAGAATCTTTCGTTTGGTGCGCCTGTTTTGCCTTTTGCGGTGAAGGAAACAAGGTTTCCGCTTTCAACGATTGTTTCAAACATTGTGCTTTCGGGAAAAAGCAATCCAGTTGATTTGCAGATTCCAAACATTGCGGGCTGGGACGGCAACGGTTTTGTGCCAAGGTATTGCGGTGATTCAAATTCTTTGACTTTGGTTTTTGCGCCGCTTTTCACCGAGGACAAAGAAATTGTTGTAGCAAAAATTTTTCCTGTTGAATCGCTTGACTGCAATGCCGGGTTGTTTCGATTGTGGCAAAATGTCGAATACAAAGTGGATTATTCCCCGTTTTCGCCTGTGCTGCTTGATTCTGTTTCTGTGCCGATAGAAGTTCTGCCAAACCAGGCAGTGCAACTCAAGGCATCAGCTGAAAACATTTCGACAAGCGACCTTAATGAGTCGGTGATTGTTTCAAGCAGACCGCTCAACAGCAAGCAGTGGTTTTCTGACATTGAACCTGTGAAGGAGGCGAGTTTTGAAACGACTTCGAAATGGGCAAGTGGGCGTTACAATAATCTGGATGTTGTTTTTAACGGAGTGACTTCGGAGTGGTCAACTGATGGCAGTCATTCCTGGAAATTTTCTGAAAACGCGCCAAGTGGTAGTGGGTTTTTGGTTGTGCAGCAAGAAGTGGATTTCACAAACATCGAGGCAATCAGTTTTGATTACAGATGTGCCAGCATTAGCAGGCCCAGTTCAGAAGAAAATTTAAGCGTGCAGTTAATGATTGGGCCCAGGAGTGTTTGGAGCAAGGATTTGACTGCCTCGTGCGATTCCGGGAATTCCAGCTGGATTGATGTTTCAAGTTTCAATGGGGTGGACACCTTGTCCTTTCGGTGGGTTGTTGATACTGCTCCGCACATTTCAAGCTGGTTGAGTTCAACAGGTTATATTGACAACATTAGGGTAAAGCTTGCCGGCGATGGACGGTTTCGGGACGCGTCGACTGTTTTTGCAGAGCAGGGCCTGAACCTTTCAGGCGGCCAGTCAAAGGATTTGCTGTTTGATTTTACTGCGCCAAACAATGAGGGCCTGTATTCTTTTTTCACAGAGTTTGACGAAAACGG
>CAYIER010000129.1:0-2287 GCA_964362395.1 uncultured archaeon | reverse complement strand
GGCACAACGCCGCCAACAGCAATCAGGTTTGAGGCAAACAGTGTTCCGGCAACAGTGGAACAGCTTTTTCCAACAATTTTTATAACCGCCTCAACTGCGGAATCAGAAATCACAAAAATCGACTCGCAGGTAAAAAAAATCGGGGGCGTAAAAAAAATCAACAACTCTTATTACCGCGAGCAGTCTGGAACAGGGCTGCCCGGGCCGCTTGTATACGTTGCAGAAACAGCGATTAATCCGGATGCATCACGGGAAGGCATCGCAAAAGCGGCAAAAAACCTTTCCGTATTCACTGACCCCGCAATAATCGAAGTGGGGCTTGTAAAGCTTCCCGACAAAGTCATTTTCACAAACCCTGACCTGAACGTTTCACAAGAGCAGTCGCTTTCCCCGCCGACAGCACAGGCATACCTGAACCTTGGCACAGTAAAAGGGGACAGCATAACTGTGCAACTGCAGGCAAGCATTGCATCAACCACGCTTCAAAGCCTTTTGGCTTTCGAACAAAAGAACCTGACTGCCTCGCCAAAATTTTTTGTGGCAAGCGGCGAATACGAAATTTTGTCCCTGCAAAACTCCCTGTCATTTAACGCACAGACAAATTATTCAAACAAAGGGGCTGCAGATTTGGTTGCGCAAAAAATAAAAGAAATTAACGGGGTAGCTGATGCAAACACGCAAACAAGCCAAAACGTTGGCCCGCTTGCAATAAATTTTGACGAAAACGCAAGCCTCTTTGAACAGGACTTAAACACCTTTTTCACAGGCTTTGCCGGAATCACGCAGTTTTCCATTGACATGGAAAAAAGAAGCGCCACGGCCACGGTTTCGTTTGACCAAAACGTGGAATTCCAGCAATTTGTTTTTGGCTTGAAAACAGAACTTGACTTGCTGCACTTTACGGTGAAGGAAATAACCGGGCCAAAAGTTTCAGTGCAGGGAACAGTTGAATTTTCCGGCGATTCAATTGCAATAAAAGACGAAATAAAACTATTGCTTGAAAAAAACGGCTTTGCCGAAGCCACGTTTACACAGGGCGCAAAAATGATTGCAGGAACGATTACTGACTCTTCCTCAAGCGAATCCTTTCCCGTTGACGGGAACTCGTTTGACGCAAGCATAAAAACCGGCCACGCTGTTGGCGGCAAGGTGCCGCTTGACCTGTTCGTCATTGCCTCGCGCGGAAAAATCGAAACAATTAGCGCACAGGAAACAGAGCCGCAAAAAAACCAGAATTCAAGCTAAACCTGCAAGCAATTTTTTTTATTGTATTTTAAAGTATATTGAATACGTTCCGTCTTTAGGCGGGGCACATCTGCGATGTAAACTGGTGCAAAAGTTTTTTTTTACATGACTTTTCTTGCAGTTTCCAGTGCTTTTTGTGCTTCTTTTTTGGAGAGGTTTAACGGGGTTTTGTTTTCTTCTAGCAGGTCTAAATATTCGCTTACTGTTAGCCTTGCAAGTTTTGCCCCAAGCCCAAGCGATACTTTTTTTTGCTTGAACAATTCTAGTGATTTTGCTTGACGGCCTTTTTCTAGCAATTCACGCAAAACCCCTGATTTTTTTTCTTTCAGGATTTTTTGAAAAGCCGTAAACGATTCCGGCTGCTCTAATCTGACTGATGTTGTTTTCATTTTTTCACCTCCAATATGTAAAACTCAAGCAATTCTTTTGAATACCGGCCAAAAGAATTTAATTCACTGATTTTTTGCAAAGCTTCCTCTTGGCTTAAAATTTTTTTTTCTTTCATCCGGACAATTATTGCCATTGCAGAAAGAAAAGGCACTTTTTCCAAGTTGCACAGTTTTATTAATTCATAGTCGTCTGTCAAGATTGCCTTGTGTTTTTTTTCGTCAAATAAAACAAAAGCAGTGGCTTCACCCTCATCCAAAGAAAACTCCCTTAACACCCCAAAAACCTTTCCTTTTGCGGCTTGTTTAATGGTTATTTTTTTCTCTTCAATTAAGCCTAAAATGATTTTTGCATCAACTGAATTTTTTGCGGAAACTTCTTTGCGTACTTCAACAGTTATTTCTATTTTCCCGAAATTTTCAATAAATTGCCCCAGCAAACCAACTTTTGCGAGCAATATTAATGTGGAAGTATTGGAAACAAACATATTACAATTGTATGCAAATGCATTTAAATTCATTTCTTTAGGGGCATTTTTTCATAAAAAATAGCCGGTCAGAAGTAAATCATTCGCCTTTTTTCAGCAACGAAATCGCTTCCGCGATGTCGCCGTTTGTTTTTTCAAGCGCTTCTTTTGCTTTTTTTTCTGAAACGC
>CAYIER010000128.1:0-2338 GCA_964362395.1 uncultured archaeon | reverse complement strand
TCTTGCGGAAAAATAATCAGCCACAAATTTAGGGGCAATTTTTGGCCCAATGGTGGCCTTTTTAAACATTTGGCTTTTGAATTATTAACAATTAGGCTCAACTATTTTTTTTAGGTGTGTTTGTGGAAAACGTTGCAAAGCAGCTTAAGACTGGGACAACTACTGTCGGGTTAAAGTTCGCTGACGGTGTTGTTTTGGGCGCTGACATGAGGGCGTCGATGGGAAACATTGCCTACGACGAGGAGTCGGAAAAAATTTACAAGATAACCGACAGCATGGCTGTGACAAACGCGGGAAACGTCGGCGACAGCTTGACGATTATCAGGTATTTGAAGAGCCAGGCAAGGCTTTACGAAATTGAGCGCAACGAAAAATTGTCAGTAAAGGGCGCGACTACTTTGTTGTCAAACATCCTTAACGGCAACAGGTATTACCCGTACATTGTCCAGTTGATTATTGCCGGAATGAATGACGAGCCGGAATTGTTTGAAATCGGGCCTTTTGGGGGTTCAATTGTCCGAAACCAGTATGCTGCAACCGGTTCAGGGACAGATTATGCCTTGACCACGCTTGACCAAAACTGGGAGCAGGGATTAAGCGAGGAAGAGGGAATCAGGCTTGCAATTAAGGCTATTGAGGCGGGAAAGAAAAGGGACATTTATACTGGCGGGATTTCTGTGAACGTTACCGTTGTGAACAAAAACGGGGTTCGCATGCTTTCATTGGACGAAGTTGAAAAATATATCCAGCAGGCGCGCAGGGAAAAAGCGGCTTTGCCGTCCAAAAAAAGAGTGTAAAATTTTTGCCTTCCCTTTCTTTTGTTTTTTCAAGAATTTCTTTTACTTTAATTAACAAAACTTTTGTTAAAAAAAAGGTTTAATCAATGGATTTCCTAAAAGACATAAAAAAAAGGGTTTTGGAACTGGTTCCGGAAAACACCGAAGTTTCAAGCGTTGACTTGGAGGGGCCGGAAATTGCAATCTACACAAAAAACCCGAAGGCCTTTTTTGAGGGAGAGAATTATGTCTCAAAAATTGCCTTTGAAATCAAGAAACGGGTAAACATCAGGACAGACAAGAGCCTGCTATTGGAAGAGGACCAGGCAAAGAAAAAAATACTGGAAATCATCCCAAAAGATGCCGATGTAAAGGAAATAATGTTTAACACGGCCTTTAGCGAGGTAGTGATTGAGTCAATCAAGCCGGGGCTGGTTATTGGAAAGGGCGGGGAGACGTCCAAAAAAATAATCCTTGAAACCGGGTGGACGCCAAAAATCATCCGCGCGCCGACCACCCCAAGCGAAATACTCAAGGGGCTAAGGTACCACCTGCACAAGCACAGCCTTGAACGCAAAAAATTCCTGCAAAAAACCGCTGAAAAAATTTATGGGAAAACCCCGGACCTTTCAAGCTGGGTTCGCTTGACTGCGCTTGGAAGCTTTAGGGAAGTTGGAAGAAGCTGCATTCTGGTTGAAACCCGAGACACGAAAGTGCTCATGGATTGCGGGATAAACGTTGCCTCACGCGATGAGCCATACCCTTACCTTGACGCGATAAGGTTCCCGATACAGGAGCTTGACGCGATTGTGCTTTCACATGCCCACCTCGATCATTCCGGGTTCGTCCCATACCTTTACAAGGTTGGCTACGACGGCCCGATTTATAGTACAGAGCCTACAAGAGACCTTGCAGCGCTGCTCCAGTTTGACTACATTGATGTTTACGCAAAGGAAGGGAAAGAGGCGCCATACACTGAGCGCGATGTAAAAGAGGCAATAAAGCACACAATCACAAGGGACTACCGCGAAGTCACGGACATTGCGCCCGACATGCGGTTGACTTTCCAGAATGCGGCGCACATCCTTGGCTCGGCTTCAGTTCACCTGCACATCGGGGAAGGCGCGCACAACCTTGTCTATTCTGCAGACATAAAGTACGGGTTCACAAGGCTCTTTGACGCGATTGACAACAAGTACCCGCGCCTTGAAACGCTGATACTTGAAAGCACTTATGGTGCGCGCGACGACGTCCACCCGCAAAGGCAGGACGCGGAAGAGAGGCTGATTAAAGTGATTAACGAAACACTGCAGCAGGGCGGAAATGTGCTGATACCTGTTTTTGCAGTTGGCCGCGCACAGGAAATGCTGTTAGTGATTGAAAACGCGTACAGGAACGGGCAGCTATTAAACCCGAAAGTTTATGTTGACGGAATGACACGCGAAGCATCAGCAATCCACACTGCTTACCCGGAATATTTGAGGAAAAACGTGCAGAGGCGGGTGCTGCAAAACGACTCGCCATTCACTTCCGAAATTTTCCAGCCAGTCAACACCAAGGAC
>CAYIER010000127.1:0-2369 GCA_964362395.1 uncultured archaeon | reverse complement strand
CTTTTCTTGCAAAAAAAGGCACAAAAGTGCTGCTATTGGACAAAGCAATCTTTCCGCGCGACAAGGTGTGCGGGGACGCGATTTCTGGAAAATCAATGGCAGCAATCCGCGAACTGGGGCTTGAAAAAACCATTGAAAGCAGGCCGCACGGAATAGTTACAGGGGTAACGCTGAGCTCCCCAAACGGCGCAATAGTAAAAATCCCGATACCAAAAGTTTACGGAAAAAAAGGACAAGGCTATTGTGTGCGGCGCGAATTGTTTGACAACATGCTGTTTGAAACCGCCACAAAAGAAAAAAACGTCACCGCAATACAGGGATTCCAAGTGACAGACCTGATAAGGAAAGACGATTTTGTCAAAGGAATAAAAGGAATTGACTTAAAAACCAAGGAAGAAAAAGAATTCCGCGCAAACATCGTGGTTGGGGCGGATGGCTCGCACTCGGTAGTTGCAACCAAACTTGGCGTCAACAAAGTTGACAACAACCACTACGTCACCGCAATCAGGGCATATTATGATGGAATCACCGGAATGGACAACACAATCGAAATACACTTTGTAGACGAAATAATTCCAGGGTACTTCTGGATTTTTCCCCTCGAAGACGGCAAGGCAAACGTCGGCGCAGGAATGCTTTTCTCAGACCTCAAAAAAAATGGCATAAAACTCCCTGACACAATGTTCAAACTGATAAAAGAAAACAAAATGTTCAAAGAACGCTTTGCAAACGCAAAACAGATTGGCCCCGTCAATGGCTGGACGCTCCCGCTTGGCTCAAAGCACAGAAAAAGCGCATTCAACGGCGCAGTGCTCTTAGGCGACGCGGCCTCGCTGATTGACCCGTTCTCCGGAGAAGGAATAGGCAACGCGACAACCTCCGCAAAAATCGCCTCCGAAGTGATTGCACAGGCACTCGAAGAATTAAACTTCTCACAGAAATTTTTGGCACAATACGAAAACAAGCTGCGGACAGCGCTTGACACAGAACTAGCCACAAGCCATAAAATGCAGCGGCTTGGGCGGCACAAATTTTTGCTCAACCTGATAATAGGAAAAGCGGCAAAAAAAGAAAAACTCCGCGAAGCGCTCTCGCACTCGCTTGTGCAGGAAATCCCACTGAAAAAAATAGTCACGCCGCTGGGATTACTCAAAATGATACTGATGTGAATGCCGAAAAAAATTGCTTAATTTTTTTGCACAGCATAATGAATCTGCACAAGGCCTGATTTGAAGCATTTATGGCTTTTTACTTTCAGTTTAACCCGGGTTATTGTTCTGGAAAACAATGGAACGCCACTGCCAAGAATTATCGGGTGAATCGAAAGAATTATTTCGTGCACAAGGCCAACATTTAGGAGTACGGAAACAATTTCGCCTCCGCCAACAAGCCAGATATTTTTACCTCTGCTTTTAACCATTTTCCCAACTAGGCCCACTGGGCTGCCTGAAAACACAGCACGCTTATCATGAAATTTTTGCTTTTTTCTTGTAAAAACAAAACATTTTTGGAACCATGCGGCCATTCGCCAAAAGAGGCAGCCAACTCGTATGTTTTCCGCCCCATCACCAAGGCATCCACTGACGCAAAAAACTTTTTATAGCCATAATCAGCGTCACTGAATAGCCAATCAATCGAGCCTCTTTTTCCCGCAATGAAGCCGTCAAGGCTTGAAGCAATGAACAAAACAACTTTGCGCAAGGAAAAAACCAGTCACTCAATTACAATAATAAAAAATTTACAACAGCACTACATTTTCCCCATTAAAATGTCTATCGCCAGTCACTACTGGCAAATTGTATTGTTTTGCTGTTGCAAGAATAATTGCATCAACTATTCCAAAATTTTTTGTTGTTCTTCTTTTTTCAACTTTTAAAATTCCAGCCAATTCAAACTGGCTTTGTGTCACATCTAGAACTGTTGAAAAATTTTGAACCACATGAAAAATAAATTTTCTGTCAAGTTTTTCTTTTTCAACCCATTCGCTTAACTCCGCCAAAGAAACTGCACTTGTAAAACAAATATTTCCCCTGATTAATTCGTTTACTTTCAACCCTTTTTCAGTGGACCTAAAAAACTCAATCCAAGCAAACGTATCTAAAAGCATTTAGAACACTCTGTCATTATGGTCACGCCTAAAAGGTTTTGCGTGTTTTGCAAAACCAAATGCTTTGTCAATCAGTGACAAATCTTTTTTTAGGACAGCCAATTGGATTTTCTCATTTTGCTTTATTTTATCCACTTCTACAATTTCTTTTGGCAGTAAAACACCCAAAGAACTTCCAACTTTCCTGACTTTTACTTCAAATACCTGCATAAAAAAACCACCATTATAATATATTATAATAACATATTTAAGCTTAATTATT
>CAYIER010000126.1:0-2399 GCA_964362395.1 uncultured archaeon | reverse complement strand
GCAAAGAATGTGAAAAATTTTGCGGTTGGTGGCATTGTGGCAGCAGATGTTTCAATAGAAGAGGCACAAATGATAGCGGCTGATTTTGGTGTTGAAAAATTGTGGCCGGATGAAAGGGTTTTTTCTTTTGGGGAACAGGATGTTTCGCAGGTGAATGCGCCTCTTGCATGGAGCCTTGGCTTTTCCGGCAGCGGAGTCCGTGTCGCGGTGCTTGATTCGGGGATTGATTCTTTGCACGAGTTGCTTGCAGGCAAAGTTGTTTTGGAGAAAAATTTTTCCCAAGAACAAGGCACTCTTGATGGGTTGGGTCACGGAACGCATGTTGCAGGAATTGTGGCAAGCACTGCGCCGGGAGCGAAACTGCTTAACGGAAAGGTTTTGGATTCAACTGGCACCGGAAGCGTGTCTTTAGCAATTGATGCAATCAATTGGGCAGTTGACCCTGACGGGAATGCCGAAACAAACGATGGCGCGAACGTGATTAACATTTCTTTTGGGGGAACTTTTTCCGAAATCGATTCGCCAATCAACCGCGCGGTTGCAGGCGCAGTCGAATCCGGTGTCTTGGTTGTTTCGGCCGCAGGAAACTGTTCTGAGGCTGTTGCTTTGAATTGCGGTGGCTTTGTGGGCGTGACTTCTCCGGGAAATTCGCCTTATTCTTTGACTGTCGGAGCTGTTGATTCCCAGAACAACCATGCTGATTTTTCTTCCGGCGCGCTCATTGAAGGCGTTGGCGTGAAGCCGGATGTTGTCGCGCCGGGGGTCGGTATTTCTTCTTCTGTGCCCAAAAACGCTTATGTGTCTTTTAGCGGGACTTCGATGGCAGCGCCTTTTGTTTCCGGCGTTGCTGCGCTGCTTTTGGAGGCAAACCCGCACTTATCCCCACTACAAATGCACCAGATACTAGGGTCAAATGCGAGGGATTTGGGTGTGGAGGGCAAGGACAAATTGTTTGGCTTTGGTTTGGTTGATGCAAATGCTTCTCTTGGCTCGTTTGTTTTCCCGTCCACTTTTACTTCTTTTTCTTCTTCACACATCATCACCTCTTTGAATGAACCGGTCAGTTCAAGGATTAGGTTGTCAAATTTTTCTTTGGCGCCGATTGCTTTGGGAGAAGTGTTGAGCGATTCGTGGATTGAAACCTCGCTGGAATCGCATTCTGTTCCTGCAAATGGCACTGTTTTTTTGAATTATTCTATTGACCCAAAAAACCTCGGCGTTGGGGATTTTGAGGGAAAAATTGTGGTGAAGGCGGAAAACGGCGCCACGCTTTCGCATTCCGTTTTTTTAAAAGTCAGCGAAAATGGAGAGCAGCAAATTGACCAGAATGTTTTAATGGAAATTTCGCGCCCCTCAATCATTTATGTGAACGGGCAAATCAATCAGGGAGTAAAGGTTTTGCGCAATTCAACGATTGAAATAAAGGTGCAGGCTGTAAACCCACTGGGGCCGTCAAGAAACTATGCAATGAGCGCACAGGTGAACAACCCCGGCGGCTCTTTGGTGTGCGATTTGAGTTATCAAACCTATTTTGAGCAGGCAAATTTTGGCAAACAATTGTTTTTCAATTACCTGATTCCTTCAGGCGCGCCAAGCGGGGTTTTTTCGGTTACTGCAAATTCTTTTTACGAATGCACTGGAACACCTTACAATAACGGTGCCTGCATTAATTCCTCTTCTTATTCTTGCCCTGATGAAATCCAAAACAATACTGTTGTTTCATCAAACGCATTCACTGTGGTGGATTCGTGTTCCAGCGGCGCATGCTGCAACACAGGCACCGGGATTCCAAGGGATGCAACCGAAGTCTGCTCTCCGAACATTTCAACCGAATACACGTGCAACAACGGTGACGTTTACAGGAGGGATTTAAGCCAATACTGCCCCGGGGTACTTCCGGCTTGTTCTGGGGAACAAAAGTGGGGTTCGTGGCATTTGACTGACGACTGCGCTTCAAATGAAACCTGCGTGCAGCGCGGAACAAATGCAACCTGTGAAACAGGGGCGCCGATTGCATGCACTGGTGACTTTGACTGCCCAGGCGACGGTTATTTGCCGGGCATGCAGTGCTCTGCAAACAACGCAGTGAAAACTTATCGTGACTATTTTTGTGACCTCCCCGGAACAACTGGCTCTTCGTGCAGGTTCAATGACCGAACCGAACAACAGTTTTCGTGCCAAGCAAACCAAAGCTGCGTTGCTGGCGTATGTGTCACACAAACGCTTTCAAATAATTGCACTGCTGGAGAAAAAGAATGTGATGGCGAGTTTTTGAAAACCTGCGAATACAATGCGGCAGGCAGCGCTTACCGGTGGAGCGATTCCGCCTGCCTTGGTCTGTGCATTGACAGCGGCACTTTGGATTACTGCCAGCAAAATGACACAACGCTTTTGGTCAC
>CAYIER010000125.1:0-2424 GCA_964362395.1 uncultured archaeon | reverse complement strand
TTTTTTGCGGACTCAATGATGGAAATTTTTTTGTGCAAAAAAACCATTGAAGAAAACGAGAGGCGAAAACCGTTGAAAGCCACAAACCCCATGTAAACCAAAAACGCACCCAATGCAAGCAGCAAGAAAACAATCCCGATGATTGCATTGACCAAAAAACCAATTGCTGAAAGAACTGACAGCATAGGAGTCAAAACAATTATTCCCAAAAATAGCCGTTGATTTGTCTTCCATAATTCAATGGCTGTGAAAATAAAAATCGCCAGCCCAATGAGGCCCGCGAGAAGTAAAATTCCCACTCCAAGCATCGGGCTCAGATAAATCAAAATAATGCCGGTAATATACAGCAAAAGCATCACGTAAAACAATATGATTACTTTTGCGTCAAAAACCCGCGTGAGACTAATCGGCAGCAGCGCAAACTGGAGCCCCAACAGCTTGAAAAGTTTCACGATTGAAAACCTGTCGGTTTCAAGCCCGTTTAACTGCAGTGCGCGCACCTCAATCAGGTTCACAAGGTATTGTGCTGCAATTAAATAAATGATTATTAAGGGAATGAAAATGGCGACAAATACAATAAAGCTTGTGATAATTGCCGGAATTAACCCGATAACAAATGCCGTGTCCTGCAGTTTTGACGGGTTGCTTAGAACCTCCCCCGCAATCGGCCCAAAAAGGGCAAACGCGGCAAGCAATAGCAGTGCGAAAAAAATAATTGCCGCAGCGTAAATCCCTGCAATGTATTTCCATGTTTTTGTGTCGCGAAGCCAGACGGTAAAAGTGCGCTTTAAAACCGCTTCAAAGTCAATTTCCATGAAAAATTATTCAAAATAGCTGTTAATATAAGTATCTGTTGGCTTTTTTGCCAAATTTTTGGGTTCGCAATCTATAATAATTAGAATATTCTATTCTTATAGAAATTTGGTTGGTTTGTTTTTGGTGGCTGGATGAAAATCGGCGGTTTTGAGGTTGGCCCGTGGGTCGTGAAAGAGGACGGCGCAAAGCGCCACCTGATTTTTGACTGCCGCAACTGCGTTTACGGCTCTTCCCTTTCAGATGACCGCGCATGCATGTTCCATGCAATAAAAGTGCTTTCCGAAGTCGAGGTTGATGACATCGTGCTCGCCGAAGTTTACGAGCGCATTTATTCAACCGACCAGACAAAGCTCTTAAACGAGATTTCACAGGCAGCGCAAAAGTTTTCGGTTGAAACAATCTGGAGCTATGCGCACCTTGGAGACCCCAAAGCCGAGGGAGAAAAATATTTCGGCGACCGCCACAATACCATTGTAAAAATAACGCACGACAACATTTTTTTTGACCCCATCGCGTCGTACCTTGAACTCTTGCAGGCAATCAAGGCAGAGCGCTCTCGCCTGCAATCCGAAGGCTCAAATGGCACAAGCGAGGTTTTCCTAAAGACACTCCTTTACATAAAGCAGGTCCTTGATTCAACTGAACTCATCAGGCGCGCAACCGAATTTTTGGTGAGCCTGAAAACGGTGCCGCCGACACAGGAACTTTACCGGAGCTTTTTTGAGGCAGGGGTGAAACCGTCATTCATTGGCTCGCGCCTTATTTTTGAAACAGCAGACGAGCGCCTGGAACTGCTTGACGAGTACCAGATAAAGGGCGTGGGTGTCCAGATTTTTCGCCACCCGACAAAAACGCAGAAGCTTTACTTCATCAACCCGCCCGAGTACTCGCTTGCGCCCGACAAGTATTTTGTCCTAAGCAAGACGCGCGAAGTGGTTGCATCGTACCGCCCCGGAAAAACCTCGCTTTCCGCGCTTGCAAAAAGCAGGAAATATTTTGAGCGCATTTACCAGTCAACCATCCGCGACATTTCAGTGCAAAATAAAATCAATTTGTCAAACGAGGAAATAATCGAGTTAAGCGAAGTCGTCGCGCGATACACTGTTGGCTACGGCATCCTTGAAATCCTTTTGAATGACAAAAAAATCACGGACATTTACCTTGACGCGCCAATCGGCCTAAAGCCGATTTACCTTGTGCACTCCGAATTTGGCGAGTGCGAAACAAACATTGTTTACACCGAGGGCGAGGCAAACTCGCTTGTCTCAAAGCTTCGCGCAATGAGCGGCAGGCCGTTTGACGAAGCGCACCCCGTGCTTGACTACAATTTGCCGGACCTTGATACAAGGATTGCGTTGATAGGTCCTCCCCTTTCAAGCGACGGAGCCGCATTTGCCTTTCGATTGCACAAGGTCACGCCTTGGACGCTGCCACAGTTCATTGACAAGCAATTCATCACGCCGCTTGGTGCCGGGCTGTTGTCTTTTTTTGTCGACTCACAATCAACAATGCTTGTCACAGGCTCGCGCGGAAGCGGGAAAACTTCGCTGATGCAGGCGCTCATGCTAGAAATTATCCAAAACAACCGCATTATTTGCCAGGAGGACA
>CAYIER010000124.1:0-2433 GCA_964362395.1 uncultured archaeon | reverse complement strand
TATTTTTTGTATTTTTTTTCCACTTCTTCAATCATTTTGTCGATGTTTTTTTCTGCTTCTAGGCGCTCGAGTTCGACGTCTTTTGTCTGGACAAACTTCATTGCGGACACGAGATCTGGGTGCACTTTTTTGGCTTCCTCAAGCATTTTTATCGCAATGCGCCTGTAATCGGGGTGGCCTTGCGGGGTAGAGCGCAATTCAATCAAGTGGTATAGTTCCCGTAAATTGATGTTTATTGCCCACCTTATCTTGTAGCCAAATGGGACAATGTATTGTGCCTGTTCTGGCATTTGTGCGTGAATCTGGCGGAACAGGCGGTCTGCTTTTTTCATCATTTTTTCGTATGTTTCCTTTATGCCAAGCTCTTTGAGTTCTTTTGGCGAATCATAGCCATGGAAAGTTGATAGCAGTTGTTTTTGCTGGGTGAGCACGCGGTGGCGCTGGAGGTCCCTGTATATCCCATAGTTTCCAAGTATGTCAAACTCAAAGTGTGCATGTTCGAATCCGCGGCCGGGCTTGTGGCGGCGGTTCTGTCTTTTTGCGGCAAGCTGTTCAAAAATTTTCATTTTTTCGCCGTGTGAAAGTTTTGCCACTTTTTCCTGCACCTGTTTTAGCGGAAGGTGTGTGTGCGGGTAAAGGGTTGCCGCAACCACCTTGTCAAGCGCATCTTTGTCGTAGCTGACAAGCGTGACTTCGCGGTTTTCTGAAGGCTTTTCTGCACCAAAATCTTGTTCCGCGATTTTTTGAAGGTCATGCATTGAGGAATTCAGGAATTCGATTGTCGGGTCGCCAAACGGGCCCCGTGCGCGTCTCACAAAGCTTGGTATCACCTTATTCAATTCCGTATGCATTAGCTGGGCTGTGCTCCTGATTTCCTTCAGGTCACTCGCGTACATTTTAACAAGCAGGTATTCAAGCGAGCGGCCGTTTCCGAACAGGCCGACGTTTGAAAGAGTTGCCGCCGGCAGGAAAACTCTGAGAATGTCGCATGCTTTTGCCTTGATTGTGGACTTGTATGCGCGGTCGGTTACGTCATTGGTTTTTGGAAACCTTTCCATTAAAAATTTGCGTGTTGGCTCGATTTGCTTTGCGTACTCGTCAAACAATTCATCGCATAGTTGTGTGTAACTTTCACCAAATTTTGATGCGGCAATGTCTTCTTCTGTGTGGTAAAGGTATTTGCCGTTGTTTGTTTTTTTGTCAAAGAAAACGTAGCGCGTGCTTTTTTCAAGCGGGCTTAAGCCAAGCCTTGAATCTTCAAGCACTTTTGCGCAGATGTTGGAAACATTTTCCACAGCAATGTGGGCGCCGCCAAGCTCTGCAACCGAATCGTCGCCGTAGCCGACCAGCACGCGGTCATAGAATTCTTCGGCTTTCTGTATTGCAACTACTTGGTCGGCACCGTTTTTTTGTGAACAGTTGACTATTTCTTTGAAACCCATTTTTTCGTCAAAAATGAATTCATCCAAAAGCAATCGCCGCAGGCTCTTGTCGGAGCGGCTATAGCGCGAAAAAAGGGCGCCCTTGACGACTTCCGGCAGGTTGGTTAAGACAAACACGTTTTTGTCAAGGTTCGTGAAAAATGGCTCTAAAACCTTTTTTTCTTCGAAAGAAAACTCGTCCATTGTGCAACCAGAAAAATAAAAGCAGAAATAGGATTTTAAGGGGTTGGTTATCTTCCGCGGCGCGGGGGGCGGCGCTTTCTTTGTGCTTCAAAATTTTCTCTCGCTTGTTTTACGGCTTTAACTATAGGGCGGACAAATGTTACTGCCCGGATTATGCCTGGTCGTATTCCAAGATTTATTAACAATTGTTTTCTTGCCAATGAACCTTTTAACTCGTATTCATACATTTCTTTTAATGCAAAGCTGCCCTCAAAAGTATTCCTATCAATTCCTTTCGAATCAAGAGTTGCATGCAGAGTCTTGAGTTTTGGTAAAATTGTTAGAGCACGCGCAACATATTGGTTCAGCCATATTTTTATTTCTCGTGGCGTTTTTCCAGTAAGGCCTGCAAGTTCTTCAATTTTTTCTGTTGACAAAATTTTTTCCGAATCTGCCCCATGCAATTTTCGCTTGCGGCTATTTTCTTGCTTTAGCGCTATCGAATCATGCACAGTAGTAAAAAAAATCGTAAGTATTTCCATTATTTTTTTTTCATTTCCTGACAGCATGCTAAATGCACTTTTAAAAAATTTCACCTAAACGGCGAATAGTTTGGCGCTTCTTCTGTGATTGTGACGCCGTGCGGGTGGCCTTCTTTGAGGCTTGCCTGCGTGATTACCATGATTTTTGCTTTCCACAAATCTTTGATTGTTTTGCTTCCTGTCAGGCCCATTCCGCTGCGCAACCCGCCGGTCAGCTGGTAGAGGACTTCTTCGATTGTTCCCTTGTATGGGACAATTCCTTCGATTCCTTCTGGGACAAATTTTTT
>CAYIER010000123.1:0-2460 GCA_964362395.1 uncultured archaeon | reverse complement strand
ATTTTCCAGAAGTTCCTCAAAAAATTTTTGGGAAAAATCGATTACCGCATCCTGTCAAAGGGAATCAGTGCATACCGAAAGGCACAGGCCGGTTTTTTGGAACCATACCCCGGCGTTCGTAGCACCCTTGTGAAACTGAAATCAAAAGGGCTGCTTTTGGGAATTGTTACTGATGCCCCGCGGTTAAAGGCCTGGGTGCGGTTAAGTGAAATGAACCTTGAGGATTTTTTTGATGTCGTCATCACTTTGGGTGATGCAAAAAAACTCAAGCCGCACAAAAAGCCATTCCAAAACGCAATCAGGGAACTGAACACCAATCCGGGTGAAATATTGTTTGTCGGCGACAATCCGGCGCGCGACATTGTCGGCGCAAAATCAACCGGAATGAAAACCGCGCTTGCAAAATACGGGCAGGTGTTTGAAAACAGCGGCGTTCGTGCAGACTACGAGTTGAACAAATTTTCGGACATACTGGAAATTGTTGGCGGTTAGCCTGTGGCGTAAAAAAATTAAAACCAGTTACGCGTTTTTTCTGAAAAAACCCAGTGAAATTCGGCAGAGAAGAAAATGCAAATGTATAAATCAAACCCAAAAAATTTGAGGCAATTTATGAAACCACCGGATAAAGGCCCAAAGATTTTTGAAAACGCATCTTTCAAAAATGGAACCTTTGGGGGTGGCCTTAAAATTTTTTTATGATTTTGCCCAAAGCCAAAATGCTGTAATTCATGTATTTCCAGAAGATATCCCAAAAATTCTTGAAGCAATCCAATTGTTTGTAAATAGCCACGGCACAAATCACCCAGTAATTTGAACGAGTGTGTGCTTGAGATATGTTTTTATTTGATTAATCTGGTTAAATTGTTTAAGGGGTGTCAAGTATGGCAACTTTTTCTTTTGAGAAAGCGGGAAGGATGAAAAATTACGTTGTTGAAAAGGAAGCAACCTGCATGAATTGCGGGAACAAATTCATTGCAGGGAAAGGAATTTACGCGCGAAGGTTTTGCTCTGAGGCCTGCACAGAAACATATATGCGTGGGGATAGGTAAAATATCCCTTTTGGGCCAAAATGATTTCTTAATGCAGACAAAAAACATCTCAAAAAAACTGGTCCTTTCAGTAAAGCGTTTTTTTGCAAATGCTGGCAAAAAAAAGGCGGTATTGGGGCTAAGCGGCGGAATCGACTCTGCTGTTTGCGCTGTAATTCTGGTTAAGGCGCTTGGGAAACGCAACGTTTCTGCACTCCTGCTTCCCGCAAAAGGCATTTCTTCAGAAAAGAACCTAATAGATGCCAAAAATCTTGCAAAAAGCCTCTGCATAAGGCATTACGTGCTTGAACTAACCAATTTTATGGCATCCTTTAAAGACTTGCCTTGGCTGCGATCCAAAACCGCTACAACTACTACTGCGGCTGCTACTGCTAGGCAGAACCTATTTGCACGCCAAAGGGCGGTTATTTTGTACAGTTACGCCAATTCCACTGATTCGCTGGTTTGCGGAACAGGCAACAAAAGCGAAATATTGCTTGGATATTTTACAAAATTCGGTGATGCGGCGGCAGATTTCTTGCCAATCGGTGGCTTATACAAATCCCAGGTAAGGGAAATGGCCCGGCATTTTGGCCTCCCAAAAGAATTCCTGCAAAAGGCCCCGAGTGCGGAGCTTTGGGAAGGCCAGACAGACGAAGGGGAAATTGGGGTAAAATACGAGGAAATAGACCAGATTCTTGGGCTGGCATTCGATGAAAAGAAAACCAAAACACAAGTAATTCGTTTAGGGCACGCAAAAAAAGATGTGGAACGGGTCTTTGCACTGTTCAACCAAAACAGGCACAAGCGGGAACTGCCTCCAATTCTATAAATATCATGTTAAACGCCCTTATACATAACAAAATAACTAAAAATTTTTTAGTAAAAGAAAAAGAGTTTTTTATCTTGGTTTTGACTGTGTTGTAATGTTTTAGGGGAGTTTACCCTGATCGGCTGGCTGCATACTTGCAAAAAGTCAAAAAATGGTATAAAATCACAACTTTTTAAGCAATAAAAAGTTCGAATCTTGGTTGCCAAATTAATATTTGCGGTTCGGAAAATATCTTGCCTTCTTTTTGGCTAAATCGCTGGCGTTTCTGCATTTTTAGCGGCTTCTTTGGCTGCCACGGCCTGCCGGGCCGGGCAGGCAATATAAAAAGTGCAAAAATCAGGCTAAATTGGTTCAAACTGGCAACAAAACAGGTTTTTTTGGCAAAATTTTCGTTTTTTAACCGGATTTTTGCCATGGAGCGTGAGGGGAAATTGGCGGAGTTGTGTCAAAAAGCCAGTTTAAATAGGTTTTATTGGGGTTTAGGGTGGATTTCTCTGGGTGTGGGAGTGCTATAAGTTTGAGTGGCCGGGCAACTTCGATTTAATTAATTTTTTCGTTAATTGACTAAAAAACTAAATATACATAATATGGTTTTGGTTT
>CAYIER010000122.1:0-2489 GCA_964362395.1 uncultured archaeon | reverse complement strand
CATTAAAAAACAAGGATATGTTGGTGGATTCGTGAACGGAATACTTTTGCAGACCGCGCTTGAGCAAAACATCTGGATTGCGCTTACCCTGTTTGTTTTTGTGTGGATTTTTTCCTGGGCAAAGGGTAGCCTTGGCTCCGCAAAGCTGGCGGTGCTGTTTGCAATAATTGTTGTTTACCTTACAGCGTACAATTTTCCGATACTTGTATGGATTGGGGTTGCGATTTTCATTCTTGCGACGTTTGGAAAAGAACTGATAACAAAACTGAATCCCCTTGAGGGCGGAGACCAATTACGGTGAATTTATGGATTATTTTAACCTGCTTGTTTCAATGATTTTGATTTTCCTTGCAATGCAGTATGGGCAGAACTGGATAATTTTTGCGATAATGATAATTTCTGTTTTGACAATCAAGTCTTTTCGCGCAATTGCAGTGCTTGTAATCGGCACGCTTGCGCTTTACCTGTTTTTTGACAACGGTGACCTGAACTCTTCTTTTCCGCTCATTGTCCTTGGAATAGCCGTTGTTGGCTTGATTCTTGGCCTTGGAAAGGGCGCTGAAAGCGAACCACAAGCAGGGCTACCAGGGGGATACGGTGACCTTCTTGGAGGGTTTGGAGGCGGCGGAGAAGGAATGTATGGCGGGGGAGCAGGGTATTGATGGATTCAACGATTCTCATCCTTGGCCTGATTTTGGTGATTGTTTTTGTCCGCTACGATTTAATGCTTTTCGCCGTGTTTACGGTTCTTGCACTTGGATTGTATGCCTTCATAAAGGGATTTGGGCGGGCAGGCTCTTCGCTTAAAACACCGGTTAAGGCAATCAAGGAGGATTTGAATGCTGACGCAAAAGAGGTCGAGCACGCGCATGGAAGCTATCCAACCGGCGACTACCTTAAAGGAATATGGGGCAACTTTGTGGGCTTTTTGACCAAAGACAACAGCAAAAAGAAAGAAAGCCACGCGGCAGGGCATGGTAACGCACACGCCGGTGGCCACAATGCACACAGCAAAGGGCACGACGCCAACAGCAGTGGCGGGCATCACTAATAAATACTTGTTTTGACATATCTAACTGGGGTTAAAATGACTTTTGGCAGGCATTTTTCTTTCGAAGTTCTAGCGATAGCCGGAATAGTTTCCTTGACAGTAATCGCGGCACTGTTTTTTGCGGCACCGCAAAGTTCCCCAACAGGTTATGCAATACAAATTGGCTCGACTTTTTTTGTGGACCCGTTTGATGACACCACTGGGATAAACACTGCAACAATGAGCAATGTATCGGTTTCGGGCGGCGCGGTTTCGCCAACAGGAAGCGGTAGCGGGGAAATCAACCCAAGCAACCCCCTTGGAAACGGCCTTGTCGGGTTATGGCATTTGAATGGAAACGCCAATGACGGCACTGCATTCGGGCAGAATGCATCACTCACTGGGCCTGCAGTATCATGCAATGCTACAGGATTGTTTGGGACACAGGCGTGCACTTTTTCTGGCGGGTATGTGGGCGATGATGTCAGGGTTTTTTTTGATTCCACAAAACCAGTTTTTGGCATTGACAATGCAGAGCCATTCACTTTAAGCGCATGGGTTTATCCACTGGGTCTCAATTATTATGCAGGGATTATTGGAAGAGACTATGGAAGAAGCTGGCTTTTAAGCGTCGGCGACAACCCCAATTCAATCGGCTTCTATGTGGCAGGCACAAGGGTGTCAACCGACCCAAGCACAATCCCGCTAAACACTTGGACACACGTGACCGCAACCTTTGACGGGGCAACAAAAACAATTTACATAAACGGCGTTCTTGCAAAAACACAGGCAGTTTCAGGAATATTGATGACAGATGATACACCACTAAGGATTGGGGGAAACGGAAGCGGCGACGAATGGAACGGCAAAATAGAAGAACCGGCAATCTGGAACCGCGCGCTCTCTGCCGCAGAAATACAACAGCTCGCAAACGGAACAAGCGTGAACGGAAGCTTCCAGTCAATCGCAATAAACCCAACAAGCCCAATCAACTCTTTAAGCGTGGCGTGGACCGAAACCGCAACAGGCACAGGCATTGACGTGTCACCAGACAACGGGACAACCTGGTGCACGATGGCAAACAATTCAACCCTCTCAAACACCACCTGCACCACAAAGTTCCCGGCAGCAAGCTTCAATTACAGGGTAAACTTTTCCGCGCAAACCAGCCTCTCAAACATCAGATTTGACTGGACAAACGCACCAGCAAGCGACACCACGCCGCCAACCGTGTCAATCACCGCGCCAACGAATGGTTCGACTGTTTCAGGTTCTGCAGTAACAGTTTCTGCAAATGCTTCTGATAATATTGGCATAACCGGTGTCCAGTTCAAGCTTGACGGGGCAAATTTGAACACAGAAGACACGACAAGCCCGTACTCGACAACATGGAACACGACCACTGCAACAAACGGAAGCCATGCACTCACCGCGACCGCGCGCGACGCGGCAGGAAACA
>CAYIER010000121.1:0-2500 GCA_964362395.1 uncultured archaeon | reverse complement strand
GAGGGCAGTCTCTTTGGCTTTCTCTTTCAGGAAATATTTGAGTTATAGCAAGCGGCATTAATTTTTTTGGCATTTGCTATATTTGTTTTTTTTGGTAAAATTAAATTATCTGCCGCGTTTCATGGTTTTTTTTAGATGCCTTTTTAGCCTAAAATTTGCTGTTTCAATGGCTATTTTTGCAAGCCCTGGTATTTCTTCTGGATGGTGCCTGCACATCCTTGCGATTAGGTTCA
Organism: uncultured archaeon; assembly: GCA_964362395.1. GTDB lineage: Archaea > Iainarchaeota > Iainarchaeia > Iainarchaeales > GW2011-AR10 > JACPKT01. The sequence continues at coordinate 2,267 of CAYIER010000121.1, read as the reverse complement.
TTATTCTAGTTGCCTGAATTGCTGGGGAATTTCTTTTCATTCTGGAGGGGATGTCTAAGTCAAAGGGGAGTATCCCTTTTTCCTGGTCTTTGAATGGTTCATAAATGTCATAAGACGGGGCATATCCCGTGTTTGCAACTTTAGTCAATTCAGTCACTGCCTGTCTTCTTCCCTCTGCTGAGTCTACTCTGCCAAAGCTGTGGGGAACCAATTTTGACCTCTTTTGAGTTGAGCCAAACAATTGTGAAATTTGAACCCATTCACCAGTTTCCAGTTTTACAATGCCAGTTTTTGGAATTTTTACGCCAGCATTAAAGAAGGCATTGATTACTTTCTGGTATTTTTTTGCTTGTTCTCCAGAAATTGGTTCCTTAAATCTTTTTATTGCAACCCTTTTAATTGCCCCATCCGAAAAATGAACTCTTCCAACATACACAAGGCCGTATCTGAATCCCCCTATTTTTACCGGTCTGCCTTCATTGTCCTTGCTAAAAGAAACTCTGGTGACCTGTTGGCTCGTTTTCCAGTTTGGGGCGCTGGTTTTTTTTGCAAAAAAACTCATGGCTGCCTTGAAAAAATTATGCCTCATCGATAAAATATTGATTTATGAATCATTTAAATATGCAATTTTAGCCAGCGGACAAATTAAAATGGCTTTTGTGGAAAAACACAAAAATTCTGCAAAAAACCTTTTTTTCAGCTGTTTTCGGCTTGAATCCAAATAAAAACCGTTTTGCTTTTAGTTTTTCCATGGATGCGCTGGTTGTATCAAATGCAGTGAAAGAATTTGGTGTGGGCAAAAACCGGGTTCTTGCGTTAAACAATGTCAGCATGGCAATCGGCGAAGGCGAAATTGTGGGCCTGCTTGGCCCAAACGGCGCGGGAAAAACCACCTTGATTTCTGCAATCTGTGGGCTATTGGAGCTTGATTCGGGCACAATCACTGTTTTTGGGAAAAATGCGCTCACCCAAAAAGAAAGCGTTTCAGCAGACATCAACCTGATAACCGGCTTTGCGGGCCTGTTGCAGGGCATGTCGGTTGAAAAACTTTTAACATACTATTCTTTGCTGTACAATGTGGAGGGCAGGGAAAAAGCGATTGAAAAAGTGATCTCTCAAACAGGCCTGCTGGAAAAAAGAGCACAGGCCGCCCAAACCCTTTCATCCGGCTACAAGCAAAGGTTTTACATTGCAAAGGCACTGCTTTCAAACCCAAAACTATTGTTAATGGACGAGCCAACGGTTGGCCTAGACGTGAAAAGTGCTATTCAGATTCGTTCTCTTGTAAAGCAGCTCAAAGCGCAGGGAAAAACTATACTGCTCACCACCCACTATATGGCCGAAGCAGAGCAATTGTGCGACCGCATTGCGCTCATAAATGGCGGAAAAATAGTTGCCTTTGGGACACTTGGCCAGTTAAAAAAACAGGCAGGAACTCCCAATGCAAGCCTTGAAGAGGTTTTTTTGCAGTTGACAAAAGAGGAATGGGTGGAAGAAGATGAATAAGGCATTTTCGCGCGCATACAGCCAGTTTTACAAAAACAAGCACATGATGTTCCAAAACTTTTTTCGCCTCATGGACACCACTATCTGGCCGCTCACGCTGCTATTGGCTTTCACTTTTCTTGCAAAGGCACTCAACAGCGAACCAGCAGTGCTTTCCCTTGTAGTCCTTGGGCTCGTGGGTTGGCAGGTAGTGCAGCAGACACAGATGGGGATAGCAATCAGCTACATGGACGAATTCTGGTCAAACTCCATGACACACCTGTTTGTGACGCCGATTAGGTTATCCGAATTCGTTTTCGGCGGCGTATTGACCGGAATACTAAAATGCGTAATCGTAATTGTGCTGTTTTTTGCAACCGCGCACTTTTTTTACGGCACAACCATTCCAGACCCTGCAAACTTTTTTGCAGCGCTGTTTTTCCTTTTCCTGTTCGGCGTTTCTTTGGGGCTGATAAATTTGTCACTGATGTTTCCAAACGGCGAAAACGCGATATTTGTCGTCTGGACAATACCAGACATACTCGTCGTGTTTTCCGGTGTATATTATCCCATCGAATTATTGCCTCAGCCGCTGTATTTTCTCGCACAAGTCCTCCCAAGCACGCACGCATTCAACCTCATCAAGCAAACAGTTGGATTGGCGCACACAAACTGGGCAGCGCTGATTGTGTTAAGCGCCGTGTGGCTGGCAGGCTCGTGGATGATGCTGCAATACTCTTTCCACTACGCGAAGAAAACCGGGAAGCTGGTGAGGGTGGGGT
>CAYIER010000120.1:0-2540 GCA_964362395.1 uncultured archaeon | reverse complement strand
AAATAAACTGGAGGGAAGAAAATGAGGGCGCAAAAGTTTTCAGGCTCAAGTTCAGGGCACTGCTTGCAGAGTCCGGGGATTGATTACAATTCTCTTTTGAACAAGTGTTCTGCGAATTATTCGAACGTGAATTCTGTGCGCGCCGCGCTTTCGCGTGCATTAAAGGATTTTTCGATTTACTGGCGTTTGCGAAAACAATTTAAATAGTATGTATTACATACATAATGTATGGCAAACATTAAATTCATTGGCCGTGAATCAGAAATAAAAGAAATCGGCGAAATTCGCAAAGGCAGCTTTTTTCTTGTTGTAAAAGGGCGAAGGAGAATAGGGAAAACAACCTTGTTGAGGCGTGCTTTGCCAGAAGCGGCGAATATCTTTGTTTGGCCGGATAAATCACTTGACTGGATGCTGCCTGTTATTTGCCAAGAGCATGGGCTGCCGTCTTTTCGGAATTTTTCAGGCATAGTTGAATACCTTTTGGATAACAAAAAGACTGTCATTATAGATGAGTTTCAGAATTTTCTTGGCGTTGACAAATCAGTATTTGGCGAACTCCAAAAAACAATTGATGAAAGGAAACTAAAAGGAAAACCGATAAAAATCGCGGTTGCGGGCTCAAGCTATTCTTTGATGAACAAAGTTTTCAATGATGCTGCCTCTCCGCTTTATGGCAGGAGAACCCATGAAATGACAGTTGACAACTTGCCGATAAGGGAATTGTTCCAGGAACTCAAAGTGCCAATTGAAGAATTTGTTAAGACATGGGCTGTCTTTGAGGGGGTTCCATACTATTATGAATTATTGGACAAAAAGTTGCCTGCAGAAAAAAACCTGTTCCGCCTGTTGCTCTCAAAAGAAGCCCAATTGCAGGGTGAAGGCAGGCTATTGCTTTCATCCGAGTTTGGAAGGGAGTCAAGGACATATGGGACGGTTCTTACCGCAATTTCGGAAGGCAAAACAAAACTCAGCGAAATAGCCAGCCTGTTTGGAAACAAGAAAAACGAGGCAATCAAATATCTTGATATCTTAAGAAAAGAATTCAGGTTTGTAAGAAAAAACACGCCAATAACTTCCAGGCCGGAAAAGTCAAGGGAAGGGAAATACGAAATAATAGACAATTTCCTCTCATTTTGGTTTTTCTTTGCTGAAAAAAAAAGAAACTATATTGAACAGGAAAGATTTGAAGAACTTGAAAAATTTTTCAAGGAAAACTTCACTGCATTCGTGGGAAAAAAATTCGAAAAATTCGTAATCAAACTAATAAAAAGCAAATTATTGCTCAAAGAATTCCCTTGCACAAAAATCGGCCAACAATGGGGAAAAACAAGCCAAGAGAAAGGAAAAAACACATACGAAATCGACATTGCAATGCTTAATGAAGAAACCAAGTCAGCATTGTTTGCTGAATGCAAATGGCAGGAAAATGTAAACACGCAAACAATTGCATTGCAGCTTGCAGAAAAAGCAAGGCACGTGGAATGGCACAATAATGAAAGGCAAGAGCAATACGCGATTTTTGCAAAAACTTTTTCAAAAAAAATCACCCAATTGGAAGGAAAAAAAGTGCACTGCATCAGCCTAAAAGAAATAGAAAAAGCGCTCCAAAAAGCCAAAAAAATAAAAAACCCGCCCCGTTGATTTTTTTGTTTTCCAAGAGGCAGCGGCAGGTGTTTTCATTCACTTTTTTTTCCTTTCGTTAACATTTATATGCATTTTCTTCATTCAGTTAATTAACAATGACTGCTCGGAATGCCATTTTGTTAATGATTTTGCAGAGTCCGGGGATTGATTACAATTCTCTTTTGAACAAGTGTTCTGCGAATTATTCGAACGTGAATTCTGCGCGCGCCGCGCTTTCGCGTGCATTAAAAGATTTTTCGATTTATGGGCTGGTGAGGAGGCAGAGCCACAATTTTTTTGCAACAGACAAGGCAGTCATAATGGTCAACTCTGAAATGAAGAACAAGCTTGTCCTAAAACTCAACCAGGCGGTTAATTCAAAAAAGCCGATTTCAGAAATCAACCTGATTGTGCAGCGGCTTTCAACCCTTGTCGAGCGCGCAAAGCACGACCCCGGCCTGTTGAAGGCAGCAAAGGGCAGCGTGGATTTTTCAATCAGCGACCTTATGCGCCTTGGCGGGGAAGTGGATTCACAGGCAAACCACCTCAGTTACATCAAGGGCGTGCTTGACTCGCACATAGGCACCCTTTGCGAGCTTGACTTTAACGACGTGAAAAAAACCGATTTTTCAAACGCAATTGTGCTTTCAAAAACCCTGCTTCAAAAAATCGGCTTAAACGAATTTTTTGTCGAAACACCAAGCGAGCAGGTCGCGCAAAAAATCGAGGCAGGACTTGAGCAAAAATTCAAGAAAAATTCGCTCACCGTTCCGGCAAAAGAGCTTGACAAAATTTTTGGGTCAATTCAATTCCTTGAAGTGCAGGAAAAAAAATTGGTCGCAGTTTTTTTGCCGCCGGTAAAAATCAATTTCAAGGAAAACGAGGCCTATTTTTTGGGGCCATATTCGCTGATAAAT
>CAYIER010000119.1:0-2593 GCA_964362395.1 uncultured archaeon | reverse complement strand
AGATAGTAAATTTGGCAGCTGGACCAAAACCACACAAGGCATTGGAAAATGCAGTTAGGGGCTTTAACCCGCAGGTAATTGGCTTTTCAACCACTTCACCGTCTGATGCAATGGCTTATTTGTCACCTGAATTAAGGTCAAAATATTTGGCTGATTATCCTCAAATTGGAGCAAACAAATTTTTAGCTGAAGCCCATTCAGCAGTGCAGTCAATTTCTCACCCTGCATTCAGGGAGGATTTTACTCAAAGAATTAGAAACACAAGGCAATTTGCGCTGGAAAAACTTAAAGGAGTTAAAGGAATTTCAATAAAAGAGTTCAGAAACCAGGCTCCGCAAATAATTACTGTAAAAGTTGGCGGCAGGGCAAGGACAATGCAATTGGTTGAAGAACTTGCAAAGCACGGAGTTGAAGTTTTTCATAACATGGGTTTCAGCATTTCTGAGCCAAGAGAACCATTATTGAGGATTTCGATTGGAGCAAAAACTTCCAGAACAGAAATTGAAAAATTTGTTAAAGAATTGCGTGCAGTTTTGCGGCACAGAACTAGGAATTAAAAACCAGCTTAGTAAAAATAATGGATTGCTATTTTTCCATCACCCCCAAAACTGCCTGCACCGCGCGCTGCGCGTAGGGGACTGCGCGTTCTTTTGCCTGTGAAAGCGTCGCGTTTGGCCCGATTATTCCAAGCGAAACAGGCTTGTTGAATTCAAGCGACAAATCAAGGATTTTTTTTGCAACCGCGTGCGCAATCACCTGGTCGTGGCCGGTGCCGCCTTTGATTACTGCGCCAAGCGTTGCAACTGCTGTGATTTCTTTTTTTGCAAGCAATTGTTTTGTGGCAAAAGGGATTTCAAAAGCGCCGCTAACAAAAACAATTTCTGAAATTTTCAATTTTAATGCTTTGGCTTCTTGTTTTGCGCTTGCAAGCATTTGCGAAGTTATTTCTTCGTTGAATTTGCTGACAACGATTCCGATGCTTTTTTGCCGCATTTCTTTCACCTACAGATTAAACCATTTGGCGTCAGAGTGCCCTTGGCGTTTTCCGTGCCCGGCATTTGCTCTAAGCTTCTCCGGATAAAACAGCAGGTCAACCGCGTTTTTTGAGTGCTTGATTGTGCGGTCACGCATTATGCCGCAAAGCTCTTGGCTGTTTTTTGCCTCTGTTTCGTGCACGAACACGCCGAGAATGTGCTTGTTTGTCAAAAGCTGTGCAAAAATTAGCCCCTGCGAGGCTTCGTGCGCGCACACTTGGTCAATTTCAGCGCCGCCAGCCATCCCAAGCGCAACGACAATGCCGCATTTTTTTTCCTCAATCAATTTTTTTGCGGCAACCGGCAAATCTTTAATTCCAGGCACAGTAACGCGCTCGATTTTTGTCCCCTTTGGAGCGTAACCTGCGATGGTGCGCTCCGCCAATCCACCCATGTCTGCGCGGGCAAACATGGTGTCGCAAATGCCGATTTTTTTTATTTTTGCAGCCATTTTCACGCCTCGAGGGCTATTTTGTCGCCGTCTTTTAATTCAAATTTTTTGCGGAGGTTAATCGGTGCAATCACTTCGGCTGTGTCTGGAGGAAGATTTGTCCTGTCTGGAAAAATCACTGCACCCAGAATTTTGCCGTTGATTTTCACTTTCATTGCCAACAGGCCGCCAAAGCTGCGCTCTTTTGTGGCAAAGCCGTTGATGTAAATTTCTTTTAGCGCTTTTTTGAACGAGGAAAGCTCTGCTTCATCAACTGAAAAGTTGAGCGTTCCAAGAAATGGCTCAAAGCCGAGTTTTTCCTTTAACTGGTAGGTGTATTGTTTAAATGACAAATAATATTTTCCTTCGCCTAAGCCGCTTTGAACGGTGCCAAAGATTTTTTTTGCCTTTGTTTTCGAAAAAATTTCAGAGAGGTCAGAGTATTTTTCAAGGAGCGCCTTTTTGCCTTTTTCAAGCAGTTTTGCCGAAACCCCTGCGGGAGAGGCCTGCAGTGCGATAAACTGTTGCTTTGCAAGTTCGCGAAGTTTCCGCGACACTGACTGCTGGGATAGCCCCGTCGCATTTGCGATTTTTGAGGTTGAGGAAACAAACTCGCCCTCCACTCCGCCGTGCTTTGCGATAAGCAAAAGCAGGAAAAAGTTCTTTTCAGGCATGAAATAATTGCAGAAGGAAATTACTTAAAAATGATTCGCTTAGCAGAAAAGAGTAATAAAACACAAGCCCCATTTATCAATTTGAATAAATAAAACAGGGTTGCTTTAAAGCCACATAACAAAATGTTTAATAAGCAGTTTTGGCGCATGATTAAAATATGCGGACAGAACAACTTGTCATGGAAAAACTTGAAAAAATTGAAAAGAGATAGTCCAACTCAAAAGAACTAAGGTTGATGCTGACAGTGTAATGACCAAAGACGACTACGTGGCACTGCTTAACTACAGAAAAGAAAAATCCCAAAGAAAGCTTAATTCATTAAAAAGGGGTTGTTTTTTGCTGCTTGGTTAGCTTTCCAAAAAATTGTTTGGCTTAAAATTTGTTTTCATGCTTTTTTGCGGCAAAAAAGTTTGCCTGTAACCAAAAAATCACCACAAACCAAGGCATTACAAAA
>CAYIER010000118.1:0-2611 GCA_964362395.1 uncultured archaeon | reverse complement strand
AGTTTACAGTGACAAACAAAAAAATGGAGCCATATGCGATGTCACGTAACAATTACCAAATCTTTGAATTCTGATAGAATTTTTATTTCTTCGTTGATTGATTCATATTCAAATAAAGCACTAATATCTTTAGAACAATAAACTGGCCGTAAAAACTCATGTTTGTGTTTTTGAAAAACCAATTTAATTGCTTTTTCATAAGCAATTTTAAACTTAGAAAAATCTTGCACCTCAACCCCCACACCAATGAGACCTTTGTTTAATGCGGCATTTTTAGAATTTACTTTTATTTCTTGTGTTAATAACACTGAATCAATTCCAATTAATGACATGCATAATAATAAGGGCAAAACACATAAAATAGTTTGACTTTGCCACAATAATAGTAAGGCAGAGTAATTTTTGGAACAATCAGGCGCGCCTTATTTTTTCTTTTAATTTGCGGATTGAACCCGAAGAAAGAATTGTGAGCAACGAAACTTTTTTGCCGCCAAGCGAATTAAGTGCCCCCAAAAAAACCGAAATTTCGTTTGCCGCCAAATGGCTGCAGCGGATAATTCCCATGGACTTTTTTTGGTCAAACAAAACAACCCAGATTCTTTTCTGTTCAAACTTTGCGCCAAAAAAATCCCTCAAAGAAAAAACAAGAAAGCGCTTCACAAAATCAGACTCAAGGGTTTGCAAAGATTTCACTTCAAACAGCAAATACCTTTTTTTTGGGCGCTTTGACGCCTTCACTTTCAATGAAACAGGCTGCTTTTTGGCTGCAGCAAGCGCCTGCTTTTTTGCAGTTTGCGGTTTTGAAAGCCCTGCAAGTTCGGGTGAACCACCAATCGGTGAAAGCAGCTCTTGTTCAAGTTCAATGCAAAACGGCTTTGCTTTCATTATCCGGACCAGGGCCTGCGGTGACTTTGAGCCATACCGCTTTGCAAAGTAATCAAAGCGCTCGTTTAACGAAACGATTTTGTCGCCGTTTGCGCGCTTGTCTGCATAAAAAACAATCTTGTGCTCAAGGGACGGAAATTCATGCTCTAGCACAAAAGTCAACAGATGCGTCACACAAAATTCCGCAAGTTTTGGATAGCCTTTTTTTTCAAGCAGCTCTTTTCCAACAAAACCGTGGCGGCCGGTTTCAATGGTAAGGTGCTTGTCAATGTCGTGAAGAATTGAAGCGCGGTCAACAAGGTCAACGTCAACCGCAACGCCTTTTTGTTTCAGCTTTTTTGCAATGAAAACAGCAATGCGGTTCACCTGCATCACGTGTGCCAGAATATTTTCCGGCATTTTCAATTCTTTCAGCCACGCAATGCATTCCTCGCGCGATGGAAACTTTTCAGGCATTTGAACCAAAAAAATAAAGGAAAAAAACAGATATAAAACAGGCGGAAAAAAGGCCTAAATTATCATCTAATCGGGCGGCGCCTTGCTTGCTTTTTTGGCATTGCATTGGTCCAATAACCTATTCCTGCACCAAATTCTTTCCCAAATAATTTTGCGGCAGTTTTAATTCTACTTACTGGCCCTCTTGCAACAACACGCCTTTGCTGGTTTGGCAACCTGCCTTTTGGCATTGGCCGCCTTGCAGTCAGAAGAGCTTTTTTTGGCCTTGTAAAAGCCACTAAAGGCACTCGCGTGCTTTCAGAACTTTTTCTTGACCGCGAAGATGCTGGCAACGCCATGATATTAAAACGCCCAAACTAGTATAAAAATTATTACTTTGCTTTCCTCTGGTTTGCACGCAGGCTTGGAAAGTTTTTCTCGTGGCCGGTTCCTCGAATCAAGCCCCTATTTTTCCTCTGAGCAGAAGTCTTTCCTCGCTCTGCGCGGCCAGAATGCTTTTTGCCGGCAATCCAGTTAATTGCATTGTCGTTTAAAATTTCCGGCCTGCTTGTGTCAACAAGAATTACTTCAAAGTATTTGCTTTTGCCGTCTTCCCCAACCCAATAAGAGTTTAAAACCTCACAGTTAGTGTACCTTTTGCCGACCCTTTTTTCTGCAATCCCCTGAATGGAAATCCTTCGGGTGAGCTTTTCAACACCCATCCTTTTTGGGCGCCTTGCACGCTTTGGCCGCTTCTGCGCACCGCTTCCCTTTCGGACACGGACGCGGACAACAAAAAAGCCCTGCTTTGCCTTGTAACCAAGCTGCCTTGCGCGCGGAATGTTTGCCGGTTTCTCCACCCGGACAATTGAGTCCTTAAACGACCTATACTCGATCAAGCGGCCCCGGTGAATCTGCCGATAATCGTAATCGGCCGACTTCTTGCCCGCATACTCGCTTTCAAAAGACCCTTTTACAAACTGCGAAAAAGACATGCAATAACCCGAAAAATCCGTCAATTTACAGAAAAAATAGTCCCCAACAAGTAATTTAAAGGTATTGCCACAGCGAAAAGATTCGCTGGCAATCTGTATGTGTCCCTTCTTCGAAGGGACGATAATATTCATATGCCCTTGAACGCTATAATATAGCAAACTGCTTATATTTTTGAACAGTTTATGGCAGTTTGCTATATGCAAAGAGCAATGAAAAGTCCAATTATTTATGCTCTTTGCTATAGCCTCAAATTGAACCCAAAAACGCATTTAATATACTTTTTTTGCACAAAAAT
>CAYIER010000117.1:0-2793 GCA_964362395.1 uncultured archaeon | reverse complement strand
TTTCCCACTTAAAAAACGATTAATTAAGCGGGAACATATCCGCTGTCACTAAACACCTAATTTACCAGTTTCATTTTATTACCTTTGACACACAATAATTTCATGACGCTTAAAACGCCAATCTGCCCACAAGATACCCTCTCAAACCACCTGTGCATTGTGTGCCAGGCAAAACTCAAAAAAAACATGATAACCGAATTGGACGTAAAAGTTGCTCAAAGCATCGGCAAACTCTCAAAAAATTTTCCGATAACAAGCGTGGAATTCAAAAAAGCAATCGACCTCGAACAACTGCTTGTATTAGCCTGCACCGGAAACATGGGCGCACTAATCGGCTCAAAAGGCCACATTGTACTGGAACTCTCAAAACTCCTTGGAAAAAAAACCAGAATCATTGAATACACAAAAAATGAGAAAAAAATGGCACAAGACCTAATCGGAAACGCACGCGTCCTTGGCTTAAAAAAAATCTTTGCACCCGGCTCAATAGAATGCCAGATAATTGTTCCAGAACAAGACAAAAAAATGTTCTCCGCGCCAAAACAAAACCTTGAAAACGGGCTAAAAGAACTATTCAAAACAAAAACGACAATTATTTTTGAGTGAAAAAACCCTTGCGTGAGTTTATACCATTGCGGGCACGGGCACCGCATACATGCCCCTTCTCCCCTTACATGGCAGGCGAAGGTACGATATAGCAAACTGTTTATACTTTTGAATACAATGAAAAATGACATCCTCCCCCACCTAAAGGTGGGGGTATCCTATAATTCATTTAGCTGGAATAATCTGCCAGTGTTGTTTGCTCCACTTGTCGTTTCACGTATTCGATGACTGTTTCTTTGTCCACGTCTCCTATTGTTCTGCCTGATTTGCCCGGACTCCAAAAGTGTCCTTTCGGATATCTCAATTTGAGCTTTGGGTATTTCCTGAACAAGATGTATGCGCTGCCTCCTTTCAACAACCCGAGTGCTTTGGATTGACTCATTGATGGATGACAACTCACCACAGAGTGTACATGGTCAGGCATGACTCCCAACTCCACAAAATGAATCCCGTGTCGTTCACCAACTTCCCTCACGGCTTGCTCCACAGCAACCCGATACTTGTCTTTCCTCATCATCTTATACCTGCACTTTGTTTGCCACGTCAAGTGGTAAATAGTTTGATAAACTCCATGCTGATAGCTATACATTACCATACGAGATTCTTCTCCTGCCGGTTCCTATAACGCGGCGCTAGCCGCGCCGCGCGCCGACAGGAAAAATATGTTTGAAAAAAAGAATAAGCAATTGCCCTAAAGGGCAAGGTATACGACCACCTAACGATTAATTACTTTTTTATTGCGCCAAAAATTTTTTCAACCAGTTTTTTCGGGTCGCTCTCCGAAAAAAACTGCCCAAAATCAGCCAACCCCACGATTTCAAGCAGTGTTTTGGCATTCCCCGCCACACCCATTTGCCCTTCAAGCACACCGATTGGCTTTTTTAACTGCAACGCAATCGAAAACTCGTTTAAAGTCCCCACTCCGCCGTCAACAAACAAAACAACGTCAGAGCGCTCAACAATCAAAATGTTTCTCCCCAAAACGCCCCGCCCAGAAAAATCAATTTCGTCAAATTCGTCAACAGGGTAACCAAACTTTTCAACATGCTCGCTTTTGGTTGCCGCAGGAGAAACCCCAAACACCTTTCCGCCGACAGCTTTTGCGCCCCTTGCCGCCTCCAAAGAAACACCCAAAGTCGCGCCAGTAACGACAACAAAGCCACTCAACGCAAGCTCTTTTCCAAGAACCCATGCAAGCGCCAGCGAACCAGCCTCAAAGGGCTTTCTTGCACCACAAACAGCAGCTTTCACAATAAAACAAGCAACAAAAAAACATTTTAATTGAACCAAGAAAAAAAATAGGGAAAAACCCCGCAAAATGCGGGGCAAAAAAGGCGGTATTGGAGTTTTTTGGGAGATTAAGGGAGAAAAAATTGGAGAGAAAAAAAAAGAATCACGGTTTTTTAGGTGGGGAAAAGAAAAACCGTGACCCCCTTTTTTACTCCAAATTAAGTTTTAGCAAGGTACACAACCCTTTTTCCGGACTGAACCTTTTTCAAGTAACCCTCCTTAAACAACTTGTTTAAGCGCTGAGAAGCCGCATTCATGCCCTTATAGTTCATGATGCTCTGGACCTCGTGAGCAATCGCGCTGCCCTTTTCTTCAATAAACCTCAAAATCAACTGGTCCTGCTCCGGCAAAATCTGAAACGAGTTTTCACTGGCACCATCCACCAAAGAATCGACCTTAGAACCCGGAGCCTTGATTTCAAACATGATTTTGTCATACTTTTCGTTAAGCTCAGCCAAAATCTTGTTAGTCCGCTCCCTCTCGACAAGCAGTTTAAACATCAAAACACCCACAAACATGGGATCCTTAAGCTTCTCCATTATCTCAGAAACATCAGAACCCAATTCAACATCAGAAAAACCAAGCTTCCCAACAAGACTCTGCTGCTTCTCCAACTCATTTATTAATTCATGATTCGTCATGTCATATCATGATACAATCATGACGTTTAAATAGTTATCGGTGGAAAAAGCTTTGCACCTAAACGGGAGCGAATTCAAAGAGCAACCGCCCGTTAAAGTGCAGGAAACAGGTCTGCACATAAAAGGGAGCAAGATAATAAATAAGTTTGCCGTTTGATTCTTTGAATGGTCAAGTCAAATGAGCATGGAAGGGCATTAGAGTGTGGGATAGGGGGCGCGGCCCCCTATGACCCCCCGTTGCGCCTCGCTCCCCCGA
>CAYIER010000116.1:0-2900 GCA_964362395.1 uncultured archaeon | reverse complement strand
GAGCGGAAAAAAATCTTCTTTTTGGCCAAGCTCTTCTTTTTTCAAAAAGGCGTTTGCTGGAGGGGTTTTGCCAAGCGAAATCACTTTTTCAAGGCTTTTTCCGCCGCACACCCTGCAAAAATCGTTTCTTCTGATTTTTGAACCCATATAGAAAAACCATTTGGATTTGATTAAAAAGGTTGCCAATTGCAAATTGGAATCAAATTAATTTAACGCGAACCGTGTCTTTTTCATAATCCTCATGATTTCTGGATTTTGGGGAAAGCGCCAGAAAAACTGATTCTTCCAAAAAATGCATTGCATGCTTTACTTTCGGCGGGGTATAAAGCAGGTCACCTTTTTTTATGATTACCGACCCTTTTTTTCCGCCGGACAATGGCTCTTCAAAATACTCCATGCTTCCGGAAAGCATGTAGGTGAAGTGGGAGTCTTTTTTGTGGAAATGGTTTGCCCTGATTGCGCCTTTTTTGCATGTGATTAAGAGGACGCTTTTAATTTTTGTTTTGCCGTCGTCCAGTATTTTAAAAATCTCTCCGCGGCTGTCGGAAAAATCCGGCTTTAGCTGCCTGATCAGTTTTATCGCCATCATTTATCTAAAATATTGTTTATTGATTTTATTATAATACTTATTGGTGCAAATTTTATGTTGAGTTTATGGAGAAATTTAAAAAATGGACTCTGTCAATCATTATCCCGGTTTATAATGAAAAAAACTCTATTAAAAAAATCATTGAAAAAGTAATGCAAGCCAATATCGGAGATTTTAAAAAAGAAATAATTATTGTCGATGATTGCTCAACTGACGGTTCAAAAGATATAATTAAAAAACTGAATGGCAATTTTGTTACAATTTTTTTTGAAAAAAACAGGGGAAAAGGAGCTGCGCTGAAGGCCGGCATCAATGCTTCGAAAGGAAACCTGATTATTTTTCAGGACGCAGACCTTGAGTATGACCCTAATGATTATTACTCATTGATGAAGCCACTAATTGAAGATAAAACCCGCGTTTGTTTTGGTTCAAGGTTAGCCGGAAAAAAATTCAAATTGTTCAGCAAAGACCCCACCATGCACCCACTCCATTTCGTCGGAAACACATTCCTTACATTTGCATTCAATTTTTTGTACGGAACAAATTTGACCGACGCTGAACCATGCTATAAAATGTTTAAGGCCGACGTCCTGAAACACACAAATGTGATTGCTGACCGGTTTGAGTATGACATTGAATTGATGTGTAGGCTGGCAAAAAAAGGGGAAAAAATTTACCAAATCCCTATTAATTACAATCCCCGTGGTTTTGAAGAGGGAAAAAAAATCAACTGGAAGGATGGGGTAAAAGCTTTTTTAACAATGATTAAATTTCGCTTTTGAAATAACTTATAGTGCTTTTCAGCCCTGATTGCAGGGAAGTATTTGGCTGCCAGCCGAGTTTTCCCTTTGCAATTGAAATGTCAGGGTTTCTTTGCCTTGGGTCGTCAAATGGCAGCGACGAAAATTCTAGTTTTGATTTGGAATTCGTTTCAAAAATTATTTTTTTGGCAATTTCAAGCATTGAGTATTCCTCTTTATTGCCCAAATTCACCGGAGCGAAAATTTGCGACTGCATTAATTTTTCCAAGCCTTCAACCATGTCATCAACGTAGCAAAAAGAGCGAGTTTGTTTTCCGTCACCGTAAATTGTAAGCGGTTCGTTTTTCAGCGCCTGCACTATGAAGTTCGGTATTACCCTGCCATCGTCGTGGCGCATTTTGGGGCCAAATGTGTTGAAAATCCTTGCAATGCGCACTTGTAGGGTGGTTTTGGCGGCATAGCTTGTGATGAGCGCCTCAGCAAACCGCTTTGATTCGTCATAGCATGCACGTGGTCCCACTGGGTTCACATTTCCATAGTAGGTTTCTTTTTGGGGGTGCTCTAGCGGGTCGCCGTACACTTCGCTTGTGGATGCCTGAAGGAAAACTGCGCTGTTTTTTTTTGCAAATTCTAGCACGTTTTTTACACCGATTGAGCCGGCATAGAGTGTTTCAAGCGGGCGCTTTTGGTAATCAACAGGGGAAGCTGGAGATGCAAGGTTATAGATTTGGTAAATTTTTTGTTTTATTTTTATTGGTTGCGTGATGTCTGCTTCAAATAGTGAAAATTTTTTGTTGGCTTCAAATTCTTTGATGTTTTCTTTTTTTCCGGTGATGAAGTTGTCAAGGCAGATTACGCGGTTTCCTTCACTGAGAAGTTTTTCGCATAAATGCGAGCCGATAAAACCGGCTCCGCCTGTGACAAGCACGGACTTATTTGCCATTGAATTCCTCTCTTGCTTTTCCGAGTGCTTCAAAGCTGCCTATGTCAAACCATTTTTCTGAAAACACAAATCCGAAAACATGTTTTTTTTCTGAAAGGTATTTTATGAAATCCCCCGGATTGTCTGGGCTGTTTCCTTCCTTTAAAAAAACCAAGATGGTTTGGAGGTCTTGTTTTGTGAAAATATAGCAGCCGGTTGCACCAATTTGTGTTTTTGGGCTTTGGGGTTTTTCTTCAAAGCCAATTACCCTGTTTTGGCTGTCAAGCTCGACAACGCCATAATTGCCTGCCAGTTCTTGTTTTGAAGGGAATTTTTTGCATGCAACTAAGGTGGATTTTTTTTCCTCAAAATAGTCTGCAAATTTTTTCAGGCTGTATTCAAATAAATTGTCCCCGGCAACCACCAAGAGGTTGTCGTTGATTTTTTGTTCCATTACGGCAAATTCAATGTCGCCGACTGCCCCAAGGCGGTCTTCTTCGGAAAGTGTGGAGTCATTTATTATCTTTATTTTTTTGGATGATTTTTTTTCATTCACCCACTGCTCAAAGTCAAGCGAGAATTTGTTGTTTGTAATTACAAGTATTTCATCCACATCTGGAACCTGTTC
>CAYIER010000115.1:0-2903 GCA_964362395.1 uncultured archaeon | reverse complement strand
CCGCCACCGCTTCCGCCAATAGAAGACAATGGCCCTGCAAAAATCGCGTTTTACCCAATGCAGTGCGAAGCAACGCCTTGGGCGAACACGACAATTCCACAATTTGAAACACCAGATGAAACCATAAAAAATTACTACAAAACACTCAGAGTAAATATCATTGAAATGAGCACAGTGCAAAGAGAAGGCGCAGTCTGCCAGGCATGCAACGTTTGCCCCTCCGGCTATTACATTACCGCAACAATCCTCCAGACAGACCTTGACAAAATGCTTTCACTTGGTTGGCAAAAGGTTTAAATAAAACAAACCCCAAAAAGGTAATGGAATGAAACAACTCATCGCCATTGGAATAATTTTTGCAATAATACTAAGCGGGTGTGCTCAAACAAATCCGGAACCAGTTCCAGGTTTTAATGCAGAACTAAATGAATTATTTATGTTATCAAAGAATGAAACTGCAACACTTAAAAAAAATGGAACAGAAATTGGAAAAATTACTTTAATTCAATTGGAAAAAACTTCAGAAGCATGTTTAGAATCACTGCCGGAAAAATGCTCAGGCTCAATCTCAATTAGCACTATTGGTTTTGATTCTCCGGAAAGCCAATTTTCTTTAAACTCAAACGAAAAAACACAAATTGGAAATTATTTAATTGAATTTAAACATTATACTTGGAGAGATTACAAAAAACTTGGTGCACCAGTAGGTTCTTTTATTGTAACCCAAACCAATGCCGACGCAAACCCCAGCCAGATACCGCTTCCAAGCGCTGACGATTCGCCTGACGAACAGCCGCCAACCCTCCCGTTCTAAGGCAACGGCTGCATTAAAAACAGTTTTTGCCGTAAACAACGAAAATTGTTCCTTTAAAAAAACCAACAAAATTCAATTGCCACGAAACTATATAAACCACTTGCAACTTTTATTTAACTAGTTTCCCATGATACCGTTTTTTCGCAAAAAAAAATTGCCCCCTGGCGCCAAACCAGCAGTTAAAGAAAATCTGGGTTTTGGAACCCCGCGACTATTTGTTACAACACCAAGTGGTGAAAGGTTTGTATTAAAAGGCAAATTTCGGCCTTACATTGCACGGGCTTTTCTTGACGCGCATGGGCAGGCAGTGAAAGGTTTGCTTGAAGAAGGGCGAAGGACAAAAAAAGGGGTCATTGGGATAATTAAGGAAAGAAATGCGAAAGTGCTGCGGCGCAGTTCTTTCACTTCCAGGCCAAAAAAAGAATTTTCGCCAAAAGCTTTGGCCAGATATTTTCGCGGAAGAGGAAATGTTGCAAGCGACCCAGGATATGCTGAACTGCACGGCGAAGCAAGCTGGGCTCGCCACCAGCTTTCAACCATTGTAAATTATCACTTTGAAAAAGCAAAAAATCGCCTCACTGTTGGCCCCAAAAATTTCTTTTTGTCCAGCGGAAACACTGGAACGCTTCAAATTGTTTCAGGCGCAATTTCAAACTGGAGGCCATTCACGCACACACAAGGCAGGCCATTGCTATTAGAGGGTGATCCGAGTTATTGGGGGTATGGGCCACAGCTTGCAGCAGGAGCCGGATTTGAAAATGCCCGCGTACAGCACAGGCACGGCTTTGTAAGAGACTTCATTGAACAAATTAATGCGCGCAAACCAGACCTTGCATATCTGATGACACCGCACAACCCGACCGGAAAGGCAGTTTTGGACAGTGAAATCATTCAAATTGCAAAAAATCTTCCAACCCAGACAGTTCTTTTGGTTGACATGACAATTTCCTCTAACAGGCAGGACCAAAGGACTCCGCTGAAAAAACTTGCTGACCTGATGAGCCAAATTGGCGTGGGCAAAAAAGTGATTTTTTTTGTTTCTGCCTCAAAAGAATACCAACTGGTCCGGGAAAGGGTTGGAATTGCCATAACAATGAACCCAGAACTGGCAAAATTCTTGAATAACCCAAGCGCTTTGTCCAAAGAAAATGCCAACCCAAGATTCAATAATGCAATTCTTTTTGATGACAAAACAGTTTCCCCTTCAATTGCAAAAGTATTGAAAAGAATGACTGCAACAGAGCTTGGCATCTCCACTGCTTCAAGAAGAATAATTGGCGGCACAACGTACCACATTGAAAAAGCCGCCTTAAGCCAGAGTTACAGGATTTTGCAGGAGCGCGCACCAGAATTAAAGCTCGAAATTATCCCTAATGCAAGCGGCACATTCACTGTAATTGGCCTGCCAAACAAAATTCCGGCAAAAGAACTTTTGGATTGGTTTGAAAAACGCGGTTACTGGAAAAAAGAAGACCAGGCATATTCTTTGGGTGACATATTGCCAAACCAGCTAAGAATTTATGCCGGGCACCCAAAAACCCTTGACCGCTGGCTGAACTACATGCAGTTGTTTTTGATAGAAAAAGGGGTTATTCCGGTTCCAGCCAAAAGAAGGCGCAAATAAGAATCGCAAAAAAAAATCATATTACCGTCCCGCCAAAGGCGAGACATGTCTGCGTTGCCAACTGGCACAAAAGTTGCACGGGACAGGATTCGAACCTGCGAAGGCGCTGAGCCACCAGATTTCCCAAAAATTATGGATATTTCCGTCCCGTCGCCAGACGGGACATTTATGCGTCGTAAACTGGCGCAACGGTTTCTTGAGTCTGGTCCGTTTGACCGCTTCGGTACCCGTGCTTTATGGATATTTCATTACAATTTCTACCCAGAAAAAATTATAAAGCAAAGGAAACATATTTTTAATTTTGGTAAAGAATGCCAAAAAGAGGCACGTTTCTTAAAAGATTGACTGAAAAAGACTGACGGGGTGTTGAAAAGGAAGTGGGAGAAAAAAAGCCAGATAAAGGCCTTTAATAAAATTTGGAGTTTTTTTCCACAAGCCTTAAAAATTGTGAAAGCCTTTGTTCTT
>CAYIER010000114.1:0-2906 GCA_964362395.1 uncultured archaeon | reverse complement strand
TTACAGTGAATTTAAGAAAAGGCGAAAATGATGTACATTGACACTGACATTCTTTATGCATTGTTAAAGCCAAATGGCCGCCACTTGGAGTTTGCAAAAAAAATTTTGGACTCGAATGAAATCGCATACACTTCAGTAATCACTTTGGTTGAACTTGAGATAGTGGTCAAGCGGGAAATCAGCGATTTTTTAAGCCAAAACATTTTGGAAGCAGTAATGGAAAAAGCCCCAATGCTAAAAATTGTTGAATTGAACCAAAAAATCTTTAAAAAAAGCCTTGAATTGCGCCAAAAATTCGGTTTAGGCATTTATGACTCACTCCACGCAGCAACCGCAATTGCAAAAGACAAAAAAATCGCCTCGACAGACCACATTTTTGACCGAATAAAAGAGCTCAAAAGAATTGCATAACCAAATTTTCACCCTTTCAGTTTTCCGCTTTTTTTCAAATCCCCAAAAACCTTTGCGTGGCCAAGGCACATTTTTGGCAGTTGGCTTGGCAGGAAAACCCGGGCATCTTTTGCATCGCTGCCCACCACGATTTTCCCTTTTGCGCGGCACAAAAAAACGGTTGAAATCGTGTGGATGCGCGGATCAAGCTTTGGCTCGGAATAAGTGTGGAACTGCTCCAAATCAATTATTTCCAATCCCGTTTCCTCCATTGCCTCGCGGGCAACTGCGTGCTCAAGGGTCTCGTTGTGTTCAACAAACCCACCCGGAAACGCCCAGCCCAGGGGCGGAAACCTGCGGTCAACCAAAACAATCCCCAAAAACTTATCCCCATCATAATAGCGGATGACAGCATCCACTGTCGGGAACGGGTACTTGTTGGAAAGAACCCTCTCCAAAAACCAGTTGAAAATTTCGCGGAAAACCCCCAGCGACATTGATTAAATGAGGGAGAAAAAACCAATTAAACCAAGCGGGCGATAAAAAGATTTTTACAAAGCCGTTTCGCTTTCAATGTATTCTTTTGGCTCGAGAAAAATGTCCTGGTCATCGACTATTATGAGCCATTTCTGCATGCATTTTGGGCATTCGACTTCGCTGTCCTTTTTTTCAAAGAACAAGCTGTACCCGCATTTAAGGCATTTTGCTTTCGATTCCATAACTAACCTCACTGATTAAAAAAATTGGATTATTTTAATGTGAGCCAAAAAAATTAGTGCGTGTTTTGTTTTTAATCATATTCTCTTGCCGCTTTTTTCTGTTTTGCCGCCCTTTTTTGCCTCAACAACCTTGTCGATGTGCATTCCGACCTTTGAGGCAAACTCTTCTTCAAAAAGGTCCAGTTCCTTTATTTTCAGCCTCAAAATATCCAGTTGCTTGTCAATGAGCAATTCCCTCTGCGAAATGAGCTCTGTGAGTTCTTTTTTTGCCGAATTAAAGGAATCCACGTTGCGCTTAATCTGGGCAGCAAACTGTTTTCGGAAAGTGCCAAGTTCTTCCATTGTTGTCCGAATTGTTTCAATGTCAATTTTTCCCTCAAGCTCTTCAAGCTTGTTTATCTTCATATCCATCTCCGCCTTCTGTGCATCAAAGCGCACTGACAGGTCCTTCTCGATTGCGGACGATTTTTTTGCAATAAAAGAATCAACCTTTTGTTTCACGTCCTCAAGTTCCTTTATTTTTTTGTCAAGCTCTGCTTTTTGTGCATCAAAGCGCGCAATGAGGCTCTGCTCCAGCTCCAAAGACTTTTTGAGAGCAAGCGAATCAATTTTTTGCTTTGCATCATTCATCAGCCCCTCGACGATTTTTGCCTCAAGCTCGAGGCTGCGGTTAATGCGCTGAACGGTTTCCTTTCGCTTGTCCTCTGACTCTGACAAAAACTTTTCAACTTTCTGCTTGTACTTTTCAAACTCGAAATCAATGTCCTGGCCAATCCTGCTTTTCAGTTTCGAAATCTCCTCAAGCCTTGAATTCATTTCAAGCAGAATTTTTTCGCTTTCCTTTCTCTGCGAGTCAAGCTTTGAAAACCACTCTTTGCCCAAATCATTTGACTTGTTTAGCTGCAAAATCTTTTGATCAATCAGGTCGGCCACTTCGCCTGATTTTTTTTCAAGCGCCTCATTGATCCGCTGTGCGCCAAGAGTGCGCTGGCCCTCAAACACCGCATCAATTTTCGCGATTTCTTTTGCAAGCCCTTTCTCGATTTTTTTGCCAATCACGCCCTCAATGTCAGCCTTAAGAGATTCCATTTCACTAAGCTTTGAATTAACGGTTGCCATTATCCCTTTTTCCCATAACTCCAAAACGTCTGTCTTGCCCTCGCCGCCAAAAGAGTTTCCTTTAGCGGAAGAGGCATCCAAGGCCGGCTTTGATGAGCCAAACGAGCCAAAAGATACTGCCGGCTCTTTTTCCGCTTCAGCCACAGAAAGCTCTTTGGGTGTTTCCCCTAGTTCCTGCTTAGCTTCGCTTATGGCAGATGACAAGTCGTCCTCTTTTGAAAAATCCCGCGACTCGCTTGAATTGCCTACCCGCCTTTGCACAGACTTGCCCTTTTTTGTCTCCTCAAGAAGCGACCTTGCCTCTGAATCAGTCAAGCCAACATCCCGCAGATTCGTCAAAATCTCGCGGTCAGAAACACCCAGCGAAAGCAGCTTTGCAATCGACTCCCTTAAAAGTTCCCTTCGCTCAACCATAAAATCAAACCAGAAATAAATAGGTTAAAGAAAATAAAAACTTGCCTTTCCGGCCAAAAGCCAAAAAAAAAGCGAAAAGAGAAGAAAAACCCCGAGCAAGACAATTCGCTGCTGAAATTTGCCGGCGTTGCGAACGAAGTGAGCCACTGCCATTGAACGAAGCGAAATGGCACCCACACCAACCGGGCGCTCGGCTATGGACTCGGCGGGAACCAAACAACGGCAAATTCCGTTGACAAATTAGCGCCAGTTTCACTGGCGCAT
>CAYIER010000113.1:0-2967 GCA_964362395.1 uncultured archaeon | reverse complement strand
TTATTATTTAATTATAATGAAGTTATTTGTTTTTTTTCGGGTGGTTTGCTTTGGTTTTGGATAAGGTTCGCAGGACGTTTTCAAGGATTGTAAAAAAGAAGGGCCAAAGGAACCTTGCAGTATTTGTTGATGGCCCGAACATTTTGCGAAAAGAGCTCAACGTCAACCTTGGGGAAGTTAAGCGCATCCTGCAGAAATTTGGCCCCATAAGGGTGGGCAGGGTTTTTTTGAACCAGTATGCCTCAAACAAGCTGGTGGAGGCGGTTGTGAACCAGGGCTTTGAAACAATTATTACTGTAGGCGACATTGACGTGAGCATGGCCGCTGATGCGGTTGAGGCGATTTACAACAACAACATCAACACGATTGTTTTTGTGACTCGTGACTCTGATTTTTTGCCTGCAATTGTCAAGGCAAAGCGTGCGGGAAAGGAAACGATTGTTGTTTTGGCAGAGGAGTCAAGCGCGGTTGCTTTGAAAAACAACGCTGACCACGTTGTGATTTTGAAAAAATAGGGCGGTGGGTTGTGTGAATCTTCCAAGCGGGGAAATTGTCGAGGAAAACCTTGATTTGGGGTCCATTGACATGGAGGGCCTGCTCAAGAAGCTGGTTGACATTTCGTTTACGGGCTACATTGTGAACACGATTTTTGGCTATGCCGGTGTGGAGGAGGGCGCGCTGCTTTTCAAGAAAGGCGAATTGGCAGGGTCTTTTTTCGAGTACGCAAATTTTGGGATAGTGGTTTTTGGGAACGATGCGGTTGCACAGGTGTTTAATTCGCTTGTCGCGCCGCGGGGGGTCGTGGGCATTGTTGCTTTGAGTGGCCAGCAGGTGGATCTTGTGGTTGCATTCAATGACCGGCTCAAGGTAATGGTTAGGTTTAAAAAAAGTGAGTTGTTAGGGTTGATTAGAAAGCAGTATGTTTCTTCTTTTGCGCAAAGGACTTTGTCCGGCGTGATTTCTGAAAACGAGTCAAGGAAAACTGTTTTGAAAAAATTTGGTTTAAGCGAGCTTGGGTGAGTTTGTGTCCATAATGTATCGTGCAAGAATGGTGCTTAGGAATTTTGCAGAAAAGGTGCTTGACGTGGATGACTCCATGGTCCAGCGCTCGCAGCTTGCGCCGCTTGAAGAATACCTTTCCCAGTTCCGGTTCAACACAAACGTCAAGGGCATCACTGAGTTGGTCAAGGTGTTAAAGCAAAAGCACCTCGTTGACTCCATTTGCGTTTCCACCTTGAACGGCGCAACCATTGCCACTACCAATGGCAATGAAATCAGCCAGTCCGTCATCGGGACCGCGCTTTTCAATTATATTTCTTCAGAGATTCCTAAAAGCGAGGCGGTCATGATTAAGTCAAGGGACTGGTTCATGCTCTTGCCTTTCAATGACAAAATTTACATAATCAAGGCGCCTGCCAGCCTTTCAACCATTGAGCTTAAAGCTATTGCAAAAGAAGTGGAGTATTTTCTTTCAAAGAAGGGTGCGGTTTAAGGGCGTTTTTGCCGCAAAAACTGGGAACTTTTAAAAAGCATCCAATATATTGTTATTTGTCAAAGGTGAGTTTTTGGGTCGCGTTATTGCAATTGTTTCTGGAAAGGGCGGCGTTGGCAAAACTACAATCACTGCCGAGCTGGGCATTGCCTTGGCAAAGCGGAACCAGAAAGTCTGCGTGATTGATGCCGATGTCGCAATGGCAAACCTGTCGCTTTTGCTGAACATGCAGGGCTCGCCGATTACTTTGCACGATGTTTTGCTTGGGGAAAGCAATGTGCAGGACGCGATTTATGACGGCCCGCAGGGATTAAAACTGATTCCAAGCGGGTTGTCGCTTGAAAATTTCAGGCGCGTTGACCCGGAGAGGCTTGCGGGAATTGTTGAATCGATTTCAAACCAGTTTGATTTTGTTCTCCTTGACTGCCCTGCAGGAATTGAGAAGGGCGTTTTGGCTGCGATTGCCTCAGCGGACGAGGTTTTGCTTGTTACAATGCCGACGTCTCCCGCGATTGCTGACGTGCTCAAGGCAAAAATCACTGCCCAGCGCCTGAACGTGAAGGTCATCGGGGTAATAGTTAATTTTGTGCGCCAGGAAAAGGGAGAGATAAAGTTTGATGACATACAAAAACTGCTTGAGCTCCCGATTTTTGGCCTGGTGCCCTATGACCCGGAAATCAGGCGCACGTTCATGTACGAAAAGCTTGCGCCTTTAATGATCCGCGAGCCCGGCTCCCCTGCCGCTGTCGCAATCCAAAAAACTGCGGCAAAGCTAGCCGGGTTGCCTGTAAAAATTGATGAGGGAAAAAAGCAGGGATTTTTTTCACGCCTATTTGGGATTTTCCGCAGGAAAAAAAAATCCGACGAAACGGTTATTGCAGGCAAGAATGCAAAAATTGATTCGAAAAAAAATGCAAGGAGCGTAAGGTAAAATGAGTGCCAGGCCATTTGATGTATTGAATGAAAGCATCGGGAAAAACGTGCTTGTCCTGTTAAAGGACAGCATTTCAATCAGGGGAAAACTCAAGGCGTTTGACGTCCACATGAACATTGTTTTGGAGGAAGCCGAAACCCTTGAAGACAACGAGCCAAAAACAAGGTACGGAAAGCTCATTGTGCGCGGCGACAACATACTCATGATTTCTCCTTAAACGAAAAGATTCGTTTGCAATCTGTATAGGCAGAAAAAAAGTGAGGCAATAACTTCCAACCTTTATTTTTTTGTCAAAATAATGCTTTAACTGTTTTTCCTATCAAAAAACTATTAGAACATTGGGGGCTCGTGGTCTAACGGTTATGATACATCGATGGCAATCTTTCGATGAATATAAGACCAATTTCGATGGGGCTGCGGGTTCGAATCCCGCCGAGTCCATTAATCGCAAAATCGGTTGGCGTTTTGGTGCCACTAAAGTGGCGCATGCGCCAGTGAAACTGGCGCTAATTTGTCAACGGAATTTGCCGTTGTTTGGTTC
>CAYIER010000112.1:1615-3040 GCA_964362395.1 uncultured archaeon | reverse complement strand
GCGTTATTTCGTCTACCGCGTGGTGCACTTTTTCTGAAATACCTTGAACCAATGAGTGCTTCTGCTGGTGGGCTGGGCGCGAAAATCCGAAAAATTCGTCGTGCATTCCCTGCGCGAATTCTTTTTGGATTTCTTTTGCGTGCTTTCCTTTGATTGTGACACCCATGCTGTTTGCGGTCCCGATTACTTCGCGGGCAGCGTGGAACATGTCGGTTGAATTGATGCTTTCGATTTTCATTTCAGCGACTTTTTTTACCTGTGCAAGTGACATGTTTCCGATTAAGTTTGCCTTTGGGTTGCCTGAGCCCTTTTCCAGTTTGAGTTCCTGTTTTATCAGCGCGCTCATTGGCGGGCTGCCGACTTCTATTTCAAAAGTTTTTTTTGCAGGGTCTACATGGATTTTTACAGGAACCTTTGTCCCCGCATAGCTTGCAGTTTTTTCATTTATCTGCGCGACAACCGCACCAATGTTTACCCCGGTCGGCCCAAGCGCCGGCCCAAGCGGTGCTCCCGCAGTTGCCTTGCCGCCTTCAACTAAAACGCTTATCTCTGGCATTGTTTCACTCCGTCAAAATCCTTATGTGTTCTGCGCTGATTGTGACAGGCATCTTTACTGCTGCCTCAACCAGTTCAACTGTAACCTCTTCTTTTGTGTCGTTCACGCGGACAACCTTTGCCTTTTCGCCCTTGAATGGCCCCGCAATGACTTCCACTTTTTGGCCGACCTTGATGCTTTTCATCAATGGCTTTGATTCAAGCAGTGAAGTGAGCTCGTTGATTTTCACTTCCCCGCCGACAATTCCTTTTCCCTTCACATGGGACGTGTTTGCAATCCCGCGCCGGACCGTCATTTCGTTGTCCGCTTCAATCAAAATGTACCCCTTTAATCCTGGAATGACTGAAACAGAAAAAATGTTCAGGTCATCTTTTTTTATTTTGTGGGCCAAAATGTCGGCAACCATGCTTTCCTGCCCAACCGTTGTCCTAACCGTAAAAATCATTCCAACACCCTTTGCCCACAAACATTTGAAAAACAAAAAAACAAAAAACGCTATTTTATGTTATTATTAATAAAAATTTGTATAAAAACTATTTAAAAAACCCACTTGTAGCCCAATGCCCCGGCCATCAATAGCCAATGCCAAAAATCTTGAACAGAAAGGTAATGGCATAACCGATAAGTGCAATCAGGATAATCCCAATGCCAGTAATTTTTGCCATCAAGGAATACTCTTTCCAGTCAGGCTTTCGGGAAACAGTCAGAACCCTTTTGCCTGACTCAAAAAAACTCGCCAATTGGACAACAACGTTCATAACAAAAAAGTAAAGCAATTAGTATTTAAAGGTTAAATAAAGCGAAAAATTCTGCAAAATAAATCATTTATGCTTCAAAAATTATTTTTTCAATTTCTGGCTTCATTTTGA
>CAYIER010000112.1:0-1515 GCA_964362395.1 uncultured archaeon | reverse complement strand
TTAAAATCGCAAAAACTTCAATCAGCGAATTCTATCCCTAGGTCAATTTCTTGGCCCATTTTTCCGGAACCGTCAACTGTGTCAAGGTATGGGAACCTTCCGCCTGCAACAACCACCATTGCTTGAATTTGGCTTCGCGGAATGTTTTCATCAATCATTGCCCCCCAGATGATGTGGGAGTTTGAATGGATTTTTGATGAAACAGCTTCGACAATCATTTCTGCTTCGCGCAGCGTCATGTCAGCGCCGCCGACAACGTTTATGAGTGCCCGATTTGCGTTGCTGATGTCTACGTCAAGCAAGGGAGAAGTAAGTGCGTTTTCAACCGCTTCAAGTGCGCGTGCGTCATTTGCCTTGTCGGAAGTGCTTTCGCCAAGTCCGATCATTGCTGCGCCGCCCTTTGAAAGGATTGTTTTCAGGTCGGCATAGTCAAGGTTTATGAGCCCCGGCTTTGTGACCATTTCAGTGATTCCCTTCACGGCGTTTGTCAAAACTTCGTCTGCAACCTTGAATGCTGCGTTCACCGGAAGGTCTGGTGCGATTTCAAGAATCTTGTCATTTGGTATTACGATTAAAGTGTCAACGTATTCCTTGAATTTTGCAAGGCCCTCCATTGCGTTCTGCATCCGTTTCCTGCCCTCAACTGTGAAAGGCAAAGATACAACGCCAACAGTGAGGCATTTCTGGTTTTTTCCGATTTCTGCAATTATTGGCGCTGCGCCTGTCCCTGTTCCGCCGCCCATTCCACAGGTTATAAACAACAGGTCTGTCCCTTCAAGCAGGTCAACCAGTTCGTCGATTGATTCGCGTGCCGCGCTTTCCCCGACCTGCGGGTCAGAGCCCGAGCCAAGGCCGCGTGTAAGCTTTTTTCCAATCAAAACCTTTCTGTCGGCTTTGACTTTCAACAGGTCCTGTGCGTCTGTGTTGATGCAGTAAGTTTCGGCCCCAATGATTCCGATTTCACTCATTCGCTGGATGGTGTTTCCGCCGCCGCCGCCGACCCCGACAACGCTGACTTTGACCTTGTTTTTGAGGAGGATGTCTTCAAGTTCTTCTTCTGCCTGTGACTTTTTTTTGGCCAAGTCAACATTTCCATTGTCAGAAACAGAATCGCGCGCCCTTTTTAGAGCCTTGTTGATGACCGATTTCACAAAAAACCACTAACTTGAAAATTGAATGAAAAAATTGTATTTGAATTAATTATCTTCTCCACTATAAACGATTTTAAACCAATAGGCTGAAAAAGCAAAAAAATCCAAAAAAAAGCAACTTTTAAGTGGTGAAAAAAACCGCCAAAAAATAAAGTCTACATAAAAGTGCAATGGGCAGTTTTTTATAGTTTAAAGCAATTATCTTTTAAGAAATGCATGAAAACCGCGATTATCGGATTGTCTAATGGGAAATGGTTTGCGCAAAAACTGGCAGCGCGCCTGAAGACAAAAATTTTCCCTTATTCTTTCCGGAAATTTCCTGACGGCGAGCTTTACATAAAGTTTGATTCAAGCCTTCGCGGAA
>CAYIER010000111.1:0-3061 GCA_964362395.1 uncultured archaeon | reverse complement strand
ATTTTTTTTTATTATTTCCATTATGGCATAAGTGTCAAAAAAATATTTCACAGTTATCACTTTGAAAATTTGCTGTCAAGTTCTTTGTCAACTTGTTTTAACAGTTTGCCGGTCGGTATTTTTAAATCCAGTTTCCCAAAAATATCTTTTACTTTCAAAGTTTTCACCGGAATAATTATGGCACGCACTTTTTGTTTCACTTTGAGCGGCTCTTTTTTCAATTTGTCTTTTGGAACCAGTATTCCCATAGAATTGCCCCATTTTTTCAATTCAACTTCAAACTCAATCACAAAACCACCAAATAATTATACAGTCTAACTACATTTAAATGTTACTTTCTGGAAACAAATCCGTTTCCTTTGATTAAAAACCTCAATTTTGCTTCTTTTCCGCGCGATACACCGATGCGCGGCGCAACGGCAATTTTTGGCTTTTCTTTTGAATCAAAAATGCAGAGCGGTCCTTTTGACAGGTCTGCCCCATTAAACGAACCGCCAATTGCAAGGGCTTTTGTTAATTTTGCAGGGCCAGAGCATAGGCTGTGCAAATCAATTGTTTTTCTTCGCTGTTGCATTAATTCAATTCCGCTTAGCGGCTCAAGCGCCCGGATTAAAACCGCACCCGCGGTTCCTTCTTCCTCGGTGACCACGTTAAACAGCCAGTGGTTTCCGTAAGTGAAATAAATATATGCGCACCCTGCGGGGCCAAACATAATTGAACTTCTTTTTTTGCTTTTTGCAGCCGCGTGGCTTGCAGGGTCATTTTCGCCAAAATAGGCTTCGGTTTCAACGATTTTCCCTCTCGTGGCGCCGTTTGCAAGGATTTTGCCCAAAAGCCCCTTTGCGACAATTTTTGTGTTTCTTTCAAAAAAACCACGCAAAAGCCTCAAAAAAACCACCTTTTTGCCGCTTGTTATAAGAAATTATAAATCAATAATATATTAGATTAATTGTTATTGTTTGGTGGAAAAATGCTGATTGGCCTTATCGGAAAAAATGCTGCTGGAAAAACAACGGTTGCGGAGTACCTTAAAAGCAAGGGGTTCTACTATTATTCCTTGTCTGACATTTTAAGGGAAGAGGCGGAGCACTCAGGGATTTTTCCGGCACGCGACAACTTGATAAAGCTTGGAAACGAGCTTCGCAAAAAGTTTGGGCCGGGAATTTTGTCGACAATGGCGCTTGAAAAAATAAAGTTTGACAGAAACTATGTGGTTGATTCAATCAGAAACCCTGAAGAGGCAAGGGTGCTGAAAAGGCAGGCACAGGCACAGTTATTTTTCATTGACGCGCAGGAAAGGGCGCGGTTTGAGAGGCTAAAGGCGCGCGCACGGCCAGGTGACCCGAGAACTTTTGAGGAATTTTTGTCGCTTGAAGAAAAAGAGGCGCAAAACAGCGATGATGCAATGCAAAACATTGAGGCGACGATATTGCTTGCTGACAAAAAAATTGAAAACAATTCAACGCTGCAGGGGCTTTACCGCCAGGTTGACCAGT
The DNA here is from genome assembly GCA_964362395.1 of uncultured archaeon. Classification (GTDB taxonomy): domain Archaea; phylum Iainarchaeota; class Iainarchaeia; order Iainarchaeales; family GW2011-AR10; genus JACPKT01. The sequence continues at coordinate 1,565 of CAYIER010000111.1, read as the reverse complement.
CGCTTGAAAGCAAGGCAAGCGCACAGCAGTTTGAGCGCCCAGACTGGGACAGGTACTTCATTGAGGTTGCAAAAACCGTTGCGACAAGGAGCAATTGTGTGAAAAGAAAAGTCGCATCGGTTATTGTGAAGGACAAAAGGATAATTTCCACCGGATACAATGGCACACCGCGCGGGGTAAAAAACTGCAATGAAGGAGGATGTGTGCGCTGCAATTCTTTTGCGGAAAGCGGCACAAAGCTTGACGAGTGCGTGTGCTCGCACGGGGAAGAAAATGCAATCGTGCAAGCGTCCTATCACGGCGTGCCGATAAAGGATTCAACGCTTTACACTACTTTTTCGCCCTGCCTGATGTGCGCAAAAATGATAATCAATTCTGGAATCAAAAGAGTCGTGTTCAACGAGGAATACCCGCTCAACGAAACCGCCGCAAGGATACTAAACGAGGCGAAAATAGAGCTAGTGCAGCATAGGTTTTAGTGGAAAAAATGGAAATGAATTTTAGCCAAGTAAAGAAAATTCCCCCCTCCTTCGCAGGAGTGTTGGTTGAATGGAAAATCGGTTCAAAAGAAATTACTGCAACAATAATTGATTTGGTTGTGCACGATTTTCTTGGAACCAGCGGAAACATTGTTTTTCTGACAGGAAAGAAAACTGGTTTGAAGCCATTTGAAGAACAATTCATGCAAAAGCTGTTTGGCGAAACAAAATCTTTGGTGTTTGAAGAAATCGCTGAGACAGCTTACAAGAAATATTCTGGCGAATTGCTGAAAATTATTTGCCACGGGATGATAACTAAGGGCCTGATTTATAAAGATTTTCAAAAAAAGTTTGCCCAAGGGATAAATCAAGCCCTGACTGAAACTTTTGGTCAGCAAGCGCAGTTAAAAATCCCAAAAAACACAAAGCCAATTATTATTCCACCATGGATATTTCGCCTATTTATTGGTTTATTTGGGTTAAAAGGCTTGTATAATTATTTTGAGAAAAAAATATTCCAAAAAATGGGTGGAAGCCGGGAAGAAGTAATGCTTACTGAAAATGGAAAAAATCAAAAACAGGAGGTTTTGCTTCTCAAGAATTTTATGGACAAATTTCCAATGGTTGAAGACCGCTTGGCAAACGAACTTGCCAGCTACTCAATAGCTTTTGGGATTGGGAAACAATGGATGAAAAAACTTGGCGGAAGAACTGCATTGGCAAAGGAATTATTGGAAAAATTAGAAGGCCACGATGACACAACAGCCAGATTCATTGATATAGATTCATACTTAAAGGAGTTTCAGTGACAAAAATCTATTTTTTCGTTTTTAGTTTTTCAAACAATAACCAGAACTTGTTTATCACTTCGGCGCTTAGCCGGAATTTTGTTGAAGTGATTTCAAGCATTATTTCCCTAAGCTCTTTTTCTGCAATGATTTTGTTTTTAAGCAAATCATACCAAGCCAACAAACTCTTCTTCAAGCTCTTTTTGCGTGTAATGGAAATCCAATCCTTCATTTTTTAATATAGAGAAGTTTGAATAACCCTTTTTTTGCGTTAAGTTTTTTTTCTAGTTCTGCGTTA
>CAYIER010000110.1:0-3080 GCA_964362395.1 uncultured archaeon | reverse complement strand
GAAAACATTCCGCGCCAGTACAGTGGAAACGATGTTTCAACCGCGTTTGATGTTTTTTCCCGCGCGGATGTTTTCAACGGCAGGATAATGAGGCGGCAGCATTACGGCTTTTTGCGATATTCGTCCGACCTGATGTCTGCAGGCGTTGCTTTTTCGCGGAACAAAGATTACCATTCATTTGTGCCGTACCAGTTTCCTTTGCTTTTGTCAAGGCTTGCGCGCAGCACTTCTTTGCGTGAATTAAAAAAGGGGCTTGCGCAAAAAATCGGAGAAAAAACCCATTCTTCGGTGCGCGGCGTGATATCGCGGGATTTGCCTTTCATAAAAATGTCTTTTGAGAACAGGGAAAAGGCAGTTGAAATTTCGGCACAGTTTGGGTTTGACGAAAAAGAGGTTGCCTTTTTGCTTGATTCAAAGCCTGACACAAAAAAAGCACAGTCAATAGTTGTAGATGCAACTGCGCTGCGCGAATTGGTTGCTGCGCCAAAAATTCTGCAAAGGCATGGAATTGAGAGCGGTGTTCCTGAAAATATTCAGGCGGATGAATCCGGAAAGCAGACAAGGCTGTTTGGCTGAAATTTGGCGTTTTATTCAAAGCTCCATTTCCAGCACGATTGTTTTTGTTTCCAAGCCAAAGTTTTGCAGCGTTTTTTGGCGTATTTCTCCCATGAACCCTTTTTTTCCGCCGATTTCAATTGCAGCGCTTTTATCTGTTTCAAATGAAGGGTGCGAAAGTTCGCCCAGCGAATATTTCAGCCCAAGGTAGCTGCAAACTGCATCAAGCGCCGATTTTATCATTGAGTAATTTGCGCGGTTGTCGCTTATGCAGATGCAGAGTTTTTCCTGTTCGTCCACGCGGGTTTCTTTTTTCGGGTTTAGCTCAACTGTTTTCCCTATTTCGAAATTTTTTTGCGGGAATTCTTTTGTCTTGTTTTTGTGCAGGAATTCGAGGCTTTCGGGGAAAAGGTTTTTGCGGAAAATTTCGTAGTTTAAGGACACGGGGTTTGCTATTTCAACAAACTGTTCTTGCTTGAGCCCGGTCCACATTGCCTGCTTTTCCTTTGAAGTCATTGTGAATGTCAATATTTCCTGCAATCCCAGGCCAATGCATGCGTCGCGCACTGCTTCAAGGTAACTGTTTTTTTCAAGCAGTTTTCCGGTGGCAACCATTTCAAGCGCGAGCGGCTTTATTTTTCCAAACCCGAATGAAATCAACAGGTCTTCCACTACGTCTATTTTGTGCAGTATGTCGTGGCGGTAATTTGGGTACTGTGCCTCGATTTGCTTTCCTTTTGGCTTTGCATTGTACCTTGCCCTCTGGAGAAGCTCCGCTGCATGTTTTGCGGAAAAATCCATCCCTGAAATTTTGTTGATGTATTCAAGTGGAACCGAAATTTTTTGCATTTTTACCTGCGGCGCCACAACTTCCTGTCTTTTGTATTTGATTTTCACTGTTTTTATTTTTCCGCCGCGCATTGCAAATGCCTGTGCCATTACATAGAGCGCGGTGTTCACGGTTTCCTGCCTGTTGCCGCTGACTTCAATGAATACGTTGCGGGTTTTTTCCGAAACCCTTCCTGTTGCCTCAGAATTAATAATAGGCGGAAGCGACAGCACTGTCCCCCTTGAATCAACCCATAGCGGGAATTTTTTGTGCTCTTTTATCAGGTGCCCGAATTCTTTTCCTTTCGGGTGCTGTTCCAAAATTTCTTGCAAATCCATTTCTGTTGAAAAATCTAGCGGCACAAATTTCACCGATTTTGGGCCAACGGCTTTGTAGTGGACTGGCGGGCTGATTTTGTCCAGCTCGTATATTCCGATTGCCGCTTCGCGTCTTTTTCTTCCAAAAGTCAGCGCAACTTTTTCCTGCAGCGAAATTATTGATTCAAGGAATTGTGGGGAAATTTTTACGTTTTCAACAATTGCGGCTGCAACCCGTGGCCTTATTCCTTCGGTTGCAGGGTCCACAATGACACTGATGCCTGAAGGTTTTGCGGAAAATTTCGGGGTTCCTTTTTCGATTCCGAGCCTTCCGCGCAGTTCCTGTGCGATTCCTTCGACTCCCCACAAATCCGGCCGGTTTGTTTCCTTAACGTCAAGGGTGATTTTGTCGCCCTGCACTTTGTCGACCTCGCCTTTCACAAACAGCAACGCGTCCTCCAGCTCTTTTTGGGAAAATTTTTTTCCCACCAGCGCTTCAAGGTCGCGCTTTGAGAATTCAATTGTCGGCAAATTTATCATCCTCTTTTATTTCATCTTCAACTCTTTGATTGTAGGTTGAAATTTTATCTTTAAGAAAAAGCTGCCATACTACTCCCCAAAAAGTACATGTGGCTCCTATAATAGCGAAATCAATTAAAATTATGTCAGTTGGAATCATTTATTTGTCTCCAATGTCATTTCATCTCTTTGAAATTCTTTTTTACATGCGGGGCATTTATAGCGTATATATTGTTTGGTTTTATATTTTTTAAATCCGTTTTTCCAAACCTTTTTATGCTTGCAGTAAATACATTCTATTTCAACTGTGCCTAAATTTTGTTTTTTAATGAGTTTTTTTTCATTATTTGATTTTTCGTATTCTATAAGTTTTGACATTGCATATATTTTATCATCATGTTTTGAAAGCGGTAAAAGCATTTGAGCCAGTCTTAATACGTCATGTTGGCTGCTCATCATAACTCTGTATAAATCAAAATTTCGCTTTCGGTTTCCATAAATTCCTTTTTTTTCAACAAGATATAAATGAGAGTTAAAATCCAGTGCTATTAGTTTATGGTTTATTTGCTCTAAAACTGTTTTATCACTTGTTCCAAGGCTGAATATCACGTCCTTCCATTTTCCGCCATATTTTTTATGTTCTGTTAATATCCAGCTGGCTTCGCTATCGCAATAACCTGATAAAAAAGAGTAAAATAGCTCGTTTTCATTTAAGATCCATTCAGGTATTTTTTGTGGTTTTTCTACTAAAAAATCAAATGAATTGTCCAAATATCCGGCTAATTTTCTTGTTTTTTCTGTATATCCTCCTCTTGCATCATATTCATTAAGGTGTGTGTATCTGCCAAAAAGTTTGTTTA
>CAYIER010000109.1:0-3081 GCA_964362395.1 uncultured archaeon | reverse complement strand
AGCCATTTTTTCCATTTGATGGATTTTAACGAAATTTTTAACCCAAACAAGCCCAAGCTTGCCGCAATCGTCGTTGCGTTGTTGTTGCTTTTCCTGTACTTTTATTCGCAGGTAAAAATCTCGACGAATTGCCAAGCAAATGATGCTGCATGCAGGGCGAAAGCGGGTTTTTTGCCGCTGCAGGGTGCATTTTTCATCACAATTGTTGCAGGAATCCCTGTTTCTCTTGTAGTTTATCTATTGGTTGGCTTTTTGCTTGGCGCAATGAACCGGTAGCATTGGCTGAAAAAGCATTGGCAAAAACTGAAAGCAGAATTGAAGGGGCAAAAAATGACGCACAGGCAGTTTCTTGACTTGGTGAAAGAAAAAGGCATTCATAAAAAATTTTACCATTATAGAAAACCCGAACCAAATGACTGTCAGATTTGTAAAGCAAGGGGGATAAAGTGGTGAAGTATGAGCGAAGTTATTGAGTGGCTTTTTGAGTGCAGGGAAGTTTTCCCAAAACTTGACAAGTTTGCCATTGAGGGAATTTATGCCCCGCTTTCATGCAAGCTTCTTGGAAGAATGAAAGGAGCCGCGGTTTCTTTTACAGACATTGATGCTGCAAGGCTTTTGCTTGAAGGCATTGCAGACAAAAAGCGTTCATTAAAATCTGAAAACAAATTCCAAATAGAAGTCAACCAAAACCTGCAAAAAATAGAACCACCAGAATTACGCAAACAAGTGGTTCAGCACGTTTTACTGCACGAATTAATGCATATTGACTACCAAGACCACATTGTTTCTGCCAAAAGCTATGCAAGAAGAAAAAGGAAAAAATTCCATACAAAAGAATTTGAAGCAAAAATCCATGAAAAATACAACCAAATAAGAAAAGCCCAAGGCCTGCCAGAAATAACTAACGCAGACAACGTTCACTTGGCGGTAAACAAAATCGCCTCAAAAGTGCTGAAATGAAGCATTGCAAGCAAAAAAACTTTGAGGGTATAATTATTTTTGTTGAAAGAGCGCCCGAGGGTGGACTTGAACCACCGACCTACCGGTAACCACCCTTCTTACTTAACTTTGCTGGAAAGTTAACAGCCGGGCGCTCTACCTGTTCCCCCAAAGCCGGCACTGCGAAGAACCGTGCTTTGTCTGAGCTACTCGGGCAAAATTGCTCTTAATTCAATTATATTAACGATATTTTGTTCTATGGGTTTATAATACTCTCTCAGATTGTCTGAATTGGGGCTAAGTGTTAAGGATCCGATTGAACTATTTGGGCAATTTTGGGTGATTCTTGCAGCTGCATTTGTACATAATTTTTTTAAAGCGGCAATTAGAACGCTTTGTTTTTGAAAAAGAGAATTTTAAACACTTTTTTTGGTTTTTGGGTGTGTTAATGCAAAATTGGGTTTATTTTGTAGGGGGTTGGATATTATCGTCCCGCCACAAGCGGGACATGTATGCGTTGTAAACTGGCGCAAATATTTATGCCCCGTTGCTTGCCCTGTTAAGGGAAAACGGGGCGGCGTATGCGGCGTAAACTCACGCAAGGGTTTTTGTGAACGTGCCCGAGAGTGAGAACCTTTGATTAATGGCTTTTGCCCGCCAGAGCACTAGCTTTCGTTTCCCCTTAAACATTGAGGATTCAAGCTACCGTTGCTCCGGTCAGGGCCTGGCGGGTTTGACTTAAACAAACAATATTAAGGGACGAAAGGTCATCGTGGGTTCCGGCGGAAGCCTATCAACCAAAAAATCCTGCCTCTCGGGCTTTGGCCCCAGCTGAAGCGGGTTGCTGGCAACAGGAAACCGCTATCTTCCCGACCTAGTCCACATAAAAACTATATACATAATGGATTAAAAACGATTCACTCCTTGTTTTTGAAAAAAAGTGTTATAAATGCTTTATACATAAAACGGAACGTATATTAACCAGATTAAGCGTATTAAATATAGCAAAAATTTTTTTTGCGATTTCATGTGTTCTGTTTAACGGAAGGGGTGATATTTCGTGAAATCATTAATTGATGACGCAACTGTAAAAACTGAAAAAATAGAAGACCGGCTTGAAGACTTTGGTTCTCCAAAAATCATGGTCGTTGGAACAGGCGGGGCAGGCTGTAACGCTGTTAACAGGCTTGCAAATATGGGTATTAGCGGTGCACAACTTGTCGCGGTTAACACTGACAAACAGCATTTGGCGATAATTAACGATGAGCTCACAAAAATTTTGATTGGAAAGAGCGTAACTAGGGGCCTTGGAGCGGGCGGTTACCCTGAAATCGGCGCAAAAGCTGCTGAGGTTTCAAGGGGCGCCTTGGAAGAGGTTTTGAATGGCGTTGACATGCTGTTCATTTCTTGTGGAATGGGCGGTGGAACAGGTACCGGTTCTGCGCCAATAATTGCAAAAATTGCCAAAGAGCAGGGTGCAATTGTTATCGGAATTGTAACGTACCCGTTTGCTTTGGAAAAGGCAAGGCTCATAAAAGCAGAGGAAGGGATTGAGAATTTGAGGCAGGCAACAGACACGGTTGTTGTAATTGACAACAACAGGCTTGTTGAACTAGTGCCGAATCTGCCAATCCAGGATGCTTTTAGGGTTGCAGACGAAGTAATTGCAAGGACTGTGCGCGGAATAACGGAAACAATTACGCAACCGTCCTTGATTAACCTGGACTTTGCTGATGTCCGAAGCGTGATGAGCAACAGGGGCTTAAGCGTTATCGCTGTTGGTGAAAGCAAGAGCGTTGACAAGGTAAACGAAGTTGTCGAAGACACTTTGAGGAACGCATTGCTTGACGTTGAAATCAGCGGTGCAAGCGGCTGCCTGATTCACATTACTGGCGGACCTGAACTAACTTTGGGTGAGGCAAATGCTGTCGGCGAAATGCTGACAGAAAAAATTGACCAAAAAGCAGCCGTTATCTGGGGTGCAAGAGTTGACCCAACTTTTGAAAACAAAATCGAGGTAATCAGCATCTTCACCGGAGTGCACAGCCCATACGTCAAGGGTGGTGGCCTGCAGGAACCAGCAGCCTACAATTCAAGGGACAGGTCAAGAAGAGACATTGACTTGGACTACATAAAGTAAAA
>CAYIER010000108.1:0-3123 GCA_964362395.1 uncultured archaeon | reverse complement strand
ACGCGGGGGACGAGATTTGAACTCGCGCATCCTTTCGGATAACAGCTCGCTGCGAATTGATACGGCTTTATTTATGAGGCATTGAGCAAAGCGAAATGCCTCGACGTACGCGTATCAGCCAGGCGCAACTGGCTTAGCAGGCTGCCGCATTAGACCACTCTGCCACCCCCGCAATTTTGCGGTAATATGAACTGGTTAGATTAAGGTTTTAATAGTTTGGGGCGGTTTTGGGGGGCTTTTTTGGGCGCAAGCAATAAATATATGTAATGCGGTTAAAGTTATTGGGTTTGATGAAAAAAACGAACAGATTCGTGACAAATTGGCAAAAGAGTAATTGTGTTTTGTTCCAATTGCTGATTTGTTGTTGCAATCTATACATGTCCCGTCTGCGACGGGACAATAATTATCCAATATATTCAATACAATATAGTGATGGATTACTATGAAAAAATTGTTTTTGCTGGTTGCGGTGGCAGTTGCCTTGGCGGGTTGCGTTGAAATTACCCCGAAAGGTAACGGACCTGACACAAATCAATCACCTCCGCCGCAGTTGCCGATTGATTTAAACGATTTGTTTGATGCAAACCAGCCGGTTGACCAGAACCAGCCTGTTGTTTTACCGCTGAATTTTTTCACTGCAATCGAGGCAGGTAGTTCGGATTTGAACAATTTTTCTGTCTGCAATAATTCAGCACAAGCAATCAGCAACATTATTTTCAGCAAAACCGGGGAAATTGCAGGGTGGATAACACCTGAACCGATTCCGGCAATTGCAAGCCTTGGCGCGGGCCAGTGCCAGCAGGAAAATTTCACAATAACGGTTGCGGACTCGCAGGCAGCGGGAAATTTTGCAGGCAGCATCACAGCAACCAGTGGAACAAACAGCGGCACCATAAACATATCAGTGCAGGTGATGCCACAGCCACTGCAAGTAATTGACTGCAGCACCCTTGAAAACCAGACAAAAATTGACCAGTGCATTTTGAACCAGGCCGTAACTGGAAAGAATTTTGCTAAATGCAACGAACTGATAGTTCTTGACAAGGATGAGTGCAGGAAAACCGTTGCATTGCTTTCAAAGCAATTGGCGGACTGCCTTTTGATCCAGAAGAAGCCATTGAGGAACACTTGCCTGAACACTATTGGGGCTGACAATAAGGACATTGCTTTCTGCAATGAAATTGTTGATGACGAGGATTTGAAGAAAAGCTGTTCTGGCATTGTTTACGGCGCTGTACCGCAGGCAAGTAACTGCACGGGCATTGAAGACATTGTCAAGAGGGAGGATTGCCTGTTTTTGGAGGCTGGAACAAAGTCGGATTACAAAATCTGCACGGTTATTTCCGGCAGCATCAGGCAGGGCATTTATTATAGGGACACGTGCCTTGACAGGTTTGAAAGCACTTTCCCGGTTATTTCTGCGTGCAGTTTTTACATTAACAAGGACCTGCAGCAGGTGTGCCTGTTTGATTTTGGGGTCAGGGCAAACAGCAGTGAGGCATGCAGTGCTTTAATTGACCAGCAAAAAGTAAACGAGTGCTTTAAGTCAATTGCAATTGGCGCAAACGACCAGGTTAAATGCAACAATGTCTCCGACAAGGCAATGAGGGAAGAATGCTTTGAGTACTTTGCAAAAAATAGCCCTACACTAGATAATTGCGCCAATGTAGCCGACCCATATGTCCAAAAAGAGTGTTACATGAATGCGGGAATTGCCGCAATGGACGACAAAATTTGCGATAAAATCGGGGACTGGGCGTCTGACCTGCAGACAAATTGTTATTCGCAGATTGGGAAGTCAACAAATAACCCGAATGTGTGTGACAAAATTTACCCGTACAATTTTGGCCAAAGGGATGGCTGCTTTAAGGCCGTTGCGCAAAGCAAGACAGATTACACAATTTGTGAGTACATTCATTTTCCGGAAAATTATATCCCCTGCTTTAGTTCAATTGCAATCACTGCGGGAAGCTTTGGCATTTGTGACCAGATGGCGCAGGATTATTTTACCGGCCTTGGGTATAACCCAAAATTCGGGTGCTATAAGGATTATGCCATTGCAAAGCATGACAAGGCAATCTGTGAACTTATAGGGCCCGCAGACATTCAGGCTGCCTGCAAGGCAGGGGCTTAAAGGAAAAAAAAGCCAATTCAACAACAGCCGATACAAACAAGCCCAAAAAAAATAAGAAAAGGCATAGCGGAAAACTCAGTCTGTTACAATGATTTTTCCGGATTTTGTTGCATCAAGGTGGTCGTGGAAGCCCCATTCGCCCGCTTCGTTGAATGTGAAGGAAAAATTTTCCCCGGGATTCATTCCACTGCATGCGTCAAAAATCCCCTCTTCCTCTGGCGTGCCGCATTTTTCAATATTTGAGCCAGGGTAAACTGTGTGGGTTGGGTGCTTTGCCGATGCAGGCCATGTTTGCCCGCCAGATGTTTTGTTCACAAAATTTACTGTGCTGCCTTTTTTGACAGTAATCATCTGTGGCACAAAGCCTGTGTCTTTTCTTTCAATTGTGAATGTTCCGGCGCTAACTGTGTCAGTTGGGTTGTTTGCAACTGTGCCACCGGCCGGATTTTGCAGGCCATTTGCGGGCGATTGGGCCTGGGGGTTATTTGCCTGAGGCCCTTGTGTGCAGCCGCTTACAATAAGTGCCCCCACAAGAAGAAATGCCAAAATGGATTTATGGTTCATAGAAAAATCAGCTCCTTTTAATAAAATGAAAGCGGATTGTTTTTTAATTGTAATCAACTGCAAGGGAAAATCAACCCCTTCTTTCAAATATCAAGCAGTTTGGAAGTTTTCTTACTCTTACTGTAACACCATTTTTTTCAGCCTCGGCCATTACTTTGCTTAGCAAAAGAGTGTTGAATTTATACCTGTCAAATCTTGGAATAATCAAGCGGCCCCTTTGTGAAAGTCGTGAAAAAAACTTTCCTAACAATTTGTAAAGAGGCGGTTGGCCAAGCAGGTAACCAAGGCCTAAAGAAGAATAAATCAGATCAATTGACCCTTTTTTAAAAAATCTGGGAGAAACATTTGTTTCCTCTTGTATAAATGCTGTGTGTTTGGAACCAACCCATTCGGGAAAAGAGTCTTTTGAAAAACCGTATAATTTT
>CAYIER010000107.1:0-3180 GCA_964362395.1 uncultured archaeon | reverse complement strand
GCGCAAACGAACGCATACAAATCGAAGCGCTGCTCGCACAGTTTGGGAAATACAAAAAATAGAAAAAAACTTTTTCAAAAATCTTCAAGCATTTTCTGGTGCAGCAAAAAATCAATCAGCGCGGATTTTTCCAAGTAATTTTTCAGCGGCACCGACAGCCTTGACTCCAAAAATTTCAATGCAAGATTCACATCGCCAAAAGATACTGGTTTTTGTTTCAATGCGTTTCGCACACTCTCGCGAATCACCCACACCCCAAGGCTTGACTTGTACTCTGGGCCGATTTCGCGAAACACTACTGCAGCGGCTTGGCGCTTTTTTTCCACAAGAAACTCCGCAACCGCAAGCCTTGCAGCATAATATGCGCCAGCAACGTTTGACGCATAATCTTTTCTTTGTGAAAAAAATTCAAAATCCGCGCTGATGCCCGGAATTGCGCCGCCGCCAACGCCCCACGCCTCCAATTGCTCAAATGCCCACGAAGAAGGAACCAGAAGAATGAAGAAATGATTGTCAAGGTAAGCGGAAGAAAAAATTTCCACGCACCCCGACTGCGGAAACGATTTCACTTTGCCTTCAATTAATTGCCTGCCGATTATGTCATCAGTTGCGGTCAAACTCCAGCGGGTCGGCACAAACTTCCGCTCCTTTTTTGCGCCAAGCAGGCCGGCGCTGAGCAGCTTTGAAATAAAACCCACCGAATAATCTGCAGAATACAGTTCGCCCAGCGCGGCATTTGCATTTGCATCTGAGTCCCCGACAATGTAATCCACCTTTTTGTCAACAGATGGGCTTTCGTTCAATTCAAGTTTTTTCAGCGGAGCCTTTGGGCCAAGCGGCGCTGCGAACTCAGAAAATTCGGTCAAGGTTTTTGGCACAGACAAAAGCTCCATGCCGACATCAACGGGCCTCAAAGACATGAACAGCTCCTGCATCCGGGCAATTTTATAGGAAGGATTTGACGCTTCCCCAGCCTTCACGCCAGTGGTTCCCCTGATCAATTCACCCCTCATTGAAACGATTTTCTGCTTTGGCAAGCCAAACCATTTCTGCGGGTCATCCAAAAAGCCAGCATCTGAAACGACCCGCGGCAAGGCAAACGGCGCAATGGTGAGGTTTGGGTAATTGTTCCACGAAACAAAAACACCAGGCGGACTGGAGCCGCGAAAAGACATTTTCGAAAAATCAGGCTTTCCATTTGATGCCATAAATTATTTGTAAATGGGAAAAAAGAAAAAAAGGCGCAAACCTTATATTGGAAGGGTTTTTAATTAATTTTAAACCAAGATTTTTGTTGATTAAAATGATCGAAAAGATAGAGCTTCTGTTCCCTGACGGAAAGAAAAAAGAGTTCAAAACAGGCACAACCGGCCTGGAGGTTGCAAAAAGCATCGGCCCCCGCCTTGCAGCAGACGCGCTGGCGGTTGAATTGAACGGAAAAACAATCGAACTAAACGAACCGGTTCCTGAAAGCGGAAAAATAAAAATACTCACCTGGGACAGCCTTGACGGAAAAAAGGCGCTCTGGCACACGGCAGCACATGTCTTAAACGAGGCAGTGCAATCGCTTTACCCAAAAGCGCTCCCAACAATCGGCCCCCCGATAGACGAAGGGTTTTACTACGATTTTGACTCAGAAAAACCGTTTTTACAGGAAGACCTGGAAAAAATCGAGGAAAAAATGCGCGAAATCATTTCAAAAAAAGGCACGATTGCAAAAAAAATTGTTTCAAAACAAGAAGCGCTCAAAACATTTTCAAAAAACAAGTACAAGCAGGAACTCATAAACGAATTTGCAGGCGAAGGAAAAATGATTTCGATTTATTTTACAGGAAATTTTTATGACCTGTGCAAGGGAGGCCACGTGAAAGACACCGCCAAAATAAAGGCAGTGAAACTCACCAAAACCGCAGGGGCTTACTGGCGCGGGAACGAAAAAAACAAGATGCTCCAGCGGATTTACGGCATTGCATTCCCGCAGCAGAAAATGCTTGAAGAGTTTTTGGAAAAAAAGAAAAAAGCTGAAGCCGCCTCGCACTTAAAGCTTGGCCGCGAGCTTGACCTTTTCTCAATGCACGAAGAGGCAGCCGGAAACGTCTTTTTCCATCCCGGCGGCGCGACAATCTACAACGAGTTAGTGGGGTTTTTGCGCTCAAAGCAGACAGGGAAAGGATACCTGGAAATAATCACGCCCCTGATAATGAAAAAAGAATTATGGGTGCGTTCGGGCCACTGGGACCACTACAAGCAAAACATGTACTTCACAAAAATCGACGATGAAGACTACGCAGTAAAGCCGATGAACTGCCCGGGGCACCTTCTGTTCTACAAGACAAAGCGACAATCATTCCGGCAACTGCCTCTTCGCATCGCAGAATTCGGGACAGTCCACCGCCACGAACTAAGCGGCGTGTTAAACGGCCTGTTCCGCGTAAGAAAATTCACCCAAGATGATGCGCACATCTTCTGCCCGGCAGGCCAGTTGGAAAGCGAAATACTTGGCATCATTGAACTGGTTGACGAAGTGTACAAGGTGTTCGGGTTTTCGTACAAAGTCGAGCTTTCAACAAAGCCAAAAAAATACATCGGCAGTGACGAGGTTTGGGAAAAGGCAACAAGCGGCCTTGAAAATGCATTAAAGAAAAAAAAAGTGCATTACAAAATCAATCACGGAGACGGCGCATTTTATGGGCCAAAAATCGATTTCCACATAGAGGACTCCATGCAAAGGACATGGCAGCTTGGGACAGTGCAGGTGGACTTCTTTATGCCGCAAAAATTCGAGGCATATTTCATAAACAGCCGCGACGAAAAAGAAACGCCGGTTATGATCCACCGCGCAATCTTTGGCTCGCTTGAGCGGTTCATCGGGATACTGATTGAGCACTTTGCAGGCGATTTCCCCCTATGGCTTTCCCCCATGCAGGCAATTGTTTTCCCCGTAAGCGAAAAATCCGAGGAATACGCGAAAAAAATGCACCAACTGCTGCTTGAAAACGGCATCAGGTGCACCCTTGACCTGCGCAAAGAAACAGTCCAATCAAAGGTGCGCGACGCAGAACTACAAAAAGTGCCTTACATGATAACCGTTGGAGAAAAAGAAATAGAAAAAAACACGCTTGCAGTGCGCACACGCAAAGGAAAAGTAGAATTCGGCGTAAAGCCGACAGATTTTTTGGC
>CAYIER010000106.1:0-3189 GCA_964362395.1 uncultured archaeon | reverse complement strand
AGGAAACTTATTGCAATCGGCACGAGTGATGCAATTATTATTGCGGGAAGTATTATCCACAAGTAGTCTTTTGCTTGTGGGAAAAAGTTTCCTGCAAAGTACCCGCCGCCGACAAAGGCAATTGTCCAAAGCACTCCGCCGAGGATGTTGTATGAAACAAACTGCCCGTACTCCATGCGCCCAATGCCTGCAACGATTGGCGCAAATGTCCTGGCTGCTGGCACAAACCTTGCAATGATTATTGTTTTTTTTCCGTGCTTTTTGTAAAACTCCTCTGCTTTTGTTATGTGGTCGGGGTTTCTAAAGAGCGAATCTTTTTTTGTGAAGAATGCGCGGCCGAATTTGTGCCCCATCCAGTAACCAGCTTGGTCCCCAAGGATTGCGGCAACCGCTACTCCTGCGAGCACAATTTTTATGTCAAAAAAGCCCTGCGATGCAAGCAGTCCTGCTGTGAACAAAAGCGAGTCGCCGGGCAAAAAGAACCCGAAAAACAGGCCGGACTCCGCGAAAACTATGCCAAAAAGCGCGGCGTAGCCGAAAGAATAAAGCAGGATAAAAACAATTTCTTCAATCGAAGCCATGCACATCCAAAAATCCGGATAAAGGAATTTAAATGCATTGCAATGCAAAATTAACAGCTAATTTTTTTAGAGATTGAATCCAATGCCAAAAAAGCCAAACATTTCTGGTTATTTTAAGGGCTCTTTTTTGTTTGACCTCAAAGCCGGCTTCATTACAGCGGTTGTTGCGCTGCCTTTGGCAATTGCTTTTGCCATTGCATCGGGTTTGCCGCCAGTAATGGGAATGTACACTGCAATCCTTGCAGGAATAATAGGCTCGCTTTTTGGCGGCTCGAAATTCTCAATCACTGGCCCGACTGGCGCAATGACGGTGATAATTCTTTCAATTGTTCACAATTTTGGGCTGGAGATGCTGCTTTTTGCCGGGCTATTGGCTGGAATAATGCAGTTGGCGCTTGGCTACTTTAAGTTTGGGCGGGCTGTCCAATTCATTCCGTTGCCGATCATTTCCGGCTTTACTGCAGGCATTGGGGTGATTATTTTTATTGGTCAGATTCCAAACGCACTTGGCCTTGTTATTCCGCCAAAAGAAACAGCGGTTGATACATTGGTTGCCTTGTCAGAGCACTTGGGTGCAATCAATCTTGTTGCGCTTGGGATGACTTTTGGAACCGTCATTATTTTGTTTTTTTTGCCAAAGCTCACCAAAAAAAACAATTTTCTTCGAAACATTCCTGCATCGCTTTTTGGCCTGGTGGTTTTCACGTCTCTTGCATATTTTTTTGCACTGCAGGTTCCGCAGGTCGGGGACATTCCTTCCGGCATACCGTTGCCTGTTTTGCCAAAAATCGATTTTTCAAAAACTGTTGACCTTTTGCCGTCCGCTTTCACGATTGCATTGCTTGGCTCAATTGAGGCATTGCTTTGCGCTGTCGTCCTTGACGGAATGTCTGGCACAAGGCATGACAGCGACAAAGAACTGATGGGCCAAGGTCTTGCAAACATTGTGATGCCTTTTTTTGGCGCAATGCCTGCAACCGCCGCAGTGGCGCGGAGTGCCATCAATTTTCGCGAGGGGGCAAAAACCAGGTTTGCGGGAGTGATTCACGCATTGATTTTGCTTTTGATTTTGCTGTTTTTTTCCCCGATTGCAGGTTTTATCCCGAAGGCTTTTTTGGCGGGCATTTTGATGTTTGTTTCTGTACGCATGGTGAATGTCAAGGAGTTTCGGACAATTGTTGAAATCAGCAGGGCGGAGGGGATTGTCTTGTTTGCAACTTTTGGCCTGACTGTCTTTACCAACCTCGTTTTTGCCGTGCAGGCGGGGATGCTTTTTGCGCTCGTGCTATTGTTTGTCCGGCTCACCAATGCAAGCGACATAAAATACATGGAAGAGTACGACAACCGCGACCGTGTATTCAGCGAAATGATTAGCTCAAGCCAAAGGCTGCGTGACTCGGTTGGCCTTTACATAATCCATGGGCCGTTCTTTTTTGGTGCACTCAATGTGTTTGAAAGCCGCCTCAACCGCCACATGCAGATTCAAAAGCCAATAATTGTCCTTGGGATGGAGCATGTGCCTTTCATTGACACAAGCGGCGTTGTGCGCCTGAATGCATTCATCAAAGAGCGCCACAAGGCCGGCGGAAAGGTCGTGCTGCTGGAGCTTAATCCCGAAGTGAAAAAGCGCTTATTCAAAAACGAGGAATTCAAAAAAATAATGTCAAAAGACCTGATTTTTGACGACATCCAAAGCGCGCTGAAATTCATTGACGAAAAGCTGATTCCAAACTAAACAGGCTATTTTGGCAGTTCGCATGGCTGGCCGATTGAACAGTTTTCTGGCACGGCAATGAAACCCGGCGGCGGGGCGCATTTTTTGGAATAAACGCATGCATAGTTTGTGACAGCGCTGATAATTGCCGGCGGTGCCTGCGTTGGCCCGAAATAAATCAGCAGCTTGTCAAGGTCAACTGGCTTATAATTCCAAAATTCGCTGTTTGGCTCTCCGTTCACATAAAACTGAAGTGTTTTTTTTCCGTCATTGCAGAATTTTTGCATGCCGGACTCAAAGCAGTTCTGGTCAAAACTCATTCCAAGGCTTTCAAAAAAGTCATTCAGTGCAATCCCTTTTGCATGGAAATGGATCACGGTCGGCACAAAATCGTGAAGGTGGACGCGTTCATCCAATTCCTTGTACGGCGTACTCATGTACTCTGCCTTGTTGAAGTCAATGGTTTGGCCGTCAAGAACAACCAGAAAATCTGCGTGGGCGTGATAGCTTTCGGTGCTGGTGCCGCCGGGGACGTCGCCTGCGGGGGGCTGCTTTGGGGGGTTAGTGCAGCCAAATAATGCGACTAAAACAAAAAAAAAGGAAAAAAATTTTTTCATCAAACAATTTTTGCTGAAAAAGTTTTATAAACGGTTTTTCTTTAGTTTCAAATATTCTGCCTGCCGTTCTTTGTAATTTGCACGTTCTTCCAAAATTCTCTTTTTTTCTTCTTCCAATTATTGGAAATCTTTTTTTGTGAACCTAAGCCCTTTTATCATAAACTAATTGACTTAAAGGTTAATTTAACACTTTGCGGAAAAAGGAATGGTTGCATTTGAAAAACTCACATTAAAAAGCATTTTTGAGCCAAAGTTTTTCTAGCCCGGAAATGTGGAG
>CAYIER010000105.1:0-3260 GCA_964362395.1 uncultured archaeon | reverse complement strand
TTGACAGCGGCACTTTGGATTACTGCCAGCAAAATGACACAACGCTTTTGGTCACCGCTGACGACACGCTTGCGGGGATGGGTGTTTTCAAGCAAAAAGGCGACAAAATAAAAATTTCCCTAAATGCACAAAACCCGCTGAACGTGAATTTTTCCTTCAACGGCGCGGTTTTTTCAAAAAAAAGCGGCCCCTGCGTGAACGGCGCAATGAACCTGCCGGTTGGAATAACCGATTGCATGTTTGAAGTGATTGGCAATTCTGACAACTCAAACACCTACCTATTCAGGGCAGACTGGGGCGGCAAACTAAAAGGAAAAAACATTACCATAGCACCGCCAAACACGGTTTTTTTGACCGATTCAGAAAAACTCCTGCAGCGATACAGCGGCGACACAGCAGGGGTAAAGGCATTGATGCAAAAAGTATATCTTCGCGCCTCGCAGAATCGCGGGGTAGTGTATGATTTGAAGGATTACAGGGAAGAAATTGGAATTGCCAATCCGTGGGATTGTTATAATTCAGATACGCCAAGTTGCACTGGAAAGGTGTACAATGAGTCGGCGGTTTCTCCGAGTCCGTCTGCAAATAATTATGCTTTGGCGCTTGCCTCGTTTGTGAAACAAAAATGTGCTGCGGGGTGCAGGCATGTTTTGATTGTTGGGGATGATTTTGTGGTGCCGTCTTACAGGATTTCTTTTGATGAATTTGGTGGAATTCCTCAGGTGGATGGTTTGAGGAATGTGAATACATCTAACTTTGTGTCCGATATGCCGTTTGTTTCAACTACAAAAAAAACAATTTCTGATAAAGACGATTTTTTTAATGAAGCTGAAGCGGTGGCAATAGTTGTGCCGGATACCGTCAGCCCTGAATTGCGTTTGGCAATAGAAGAATTCAAGAATACTCTGAAATTAAAATATGGGCTTAGCTATACACCCGGAGCTGGCAATTCTACTAATATGATTAAAGAGTATTTTTCTTCAGAAATTTCATGCAATTCCTATTTTGGCCACCCATTATCCAATATGACTGTGGTCTTGATTGGCAATCGGGAAAATAATAACGGAGTCAGGTGCCTGCCCTGGTTTGAAAATGAAGAAAACATGTTTTCAGTTTACACCAACCCTTGGGGCTCTTTTATTTCACAAAAATATGTGATGGTTGTGAACACTGATTCGCCGACTATTTTGAAATTTGTTTCAAAAATGTTTGAAAAAGATTTGATGAAAAGCAGCAATTTTGACATGATAACTTTTGCTAACACACAGTTGGATAGGTGCTCTTTTGCCGGACTGCTCGTAGGTACAGGGATTGACACTGTCGGGGATATTTGTCAGGGAGTAGTTGATTGCGGTCATTTTACTGGCGGCATTGTAACCTCATTAAATATTGATGTGGGCCGTGGCGGCTGGTGCATTGTGGATGGCGTGGCAATAGTAGGAGTGGGCGTTTTTAGCGCAAAAGAAGCGAAAATTGTCGAAAAACTAAACGCAATTGGCGGGGAAGGCCTGCGTTATTTGGACAAATTCGGTTTCCCTGGAATAGAATTTTTGACAAATGTGTGGCTGAAATCTGAGGGAAAGCTTGACGAGATTTTGTCTTTGATATCAAGGTATGGCGACGAAGTGGGGGAATTCTTTTTAAGGAAAAGCTCAAAGCTGACGGATGTTGTTGCAAGTTCTAATTCAACTTTGGGGGGGTTAATTCAAAATTTATCTCCAAGTGCAAAAAGGGTGTTTGAAGAATCGGCAGCTGGCACTGACATTGAAAAAGCAAGAGAAGCGATTGCATTTGCTAATCTTGAGAAGAAAACTGGAGCCAAACTAATACAGGCAGAGAATGAAATATCGAGCGGAGCAGATTTAGTGGTAGAAAGTGCAGGGGAGAAAATTGCTGTGAGTGTGAAGACATTTACTTCTAATAATGTTGGAACTATTAAAGATGAAATATTAGGGAAGGCAGCAGATCTTGCTAAGTCACCCGCAAAAACCAAAAAGAATGTCATTTATGTTCAGGTTTTTGAAGACAATTTTGATACTGTTGAGGCAACAATTAAAGATATTCTTGATGGGCATTATGGTGATACTCTATTAAGAAATTCTAATGAATTTCAAATAGTTGTATCTAAAATACCAGGGTATTTGAGGTGACTGTCAAATGAGCGGAAGCATGTATGTAATTATTAAAACTAAATTACAAAAACCTGACTTAGACAAATTAGTTAAAAAAATTGAAGAAAAATTCGAAATACTAGAATTTGACCGAAGAAATGAAAATGCCCCTAAAGGTAAGCACAGTGTTTTATCAGTTAAATCAAAAGAAGAGGCTGGTATAGAGCCAACTATCTGGTTTTGCTATTATGATGCTTTTGGAACATATCAACCAACAGACGATATAGTGATGTGGGTTACTCTTGATCGCGGATTCGGCTATACAGGAAAAACAGATAATTTTATAGATTTTGTTGTCTGGCTTTGTGAATTAGTTGGTGCACATGAGTTTTTTGGCGGGTATGAAGACTTAATTACTCCCCCGCTCATTGGAATTGAGAAAAGCGAAGATGGTCTTTATAATCTTAGAGAGCATCTAATCGATTATCCTTTTACTAACGATATTAAATTTAAGAACACTGAAATAAAACCAATTCCTGATAAGTACAAATTACTAGACCTCATCAAGTCTAGTGCGGTTGAAAAAGAAAAAATCAGAAAGTTCCAAATTTACTATTTGTTATCAAAAAAATACACGGAGAACAGTATCTGGGGTCTTACCACGCCCCCATTCTACAAACAATTTATGGTGCAGAAGGTAGATAAATGAACAAAATTATTTTTTATGAAAACAAGGGTGTTCTTGGCTTGAAGGATGTGAAAAAGAAATGAATGTTAAATTATTATTTTTTGTTTTGGTGTTGTTGGCATTGATTTCTTCTGTCCGCGCCTCGCAGAATCGCGGGGTAGTGTATGATTTGAAGGATTACCGCGAAGAAATCGGTGCGGTGAATCCTTGGGGTTGTTTTAATTCGGTTGGTTGCACTGGAACGGTTTACAACGAGTCAGCGCTTTCCCCCAATCCGTCTGCAAATGATTATGCTTTGGCGCTTGCCTCGTTTGTGAAACAAAAGTGCGGTGCGGGGTGCAGGCATGTGTTGATTGTTGGGGACGATTTTGTGGTGCCGAGTGTGCGCGAGTTTGGCGCAAGTTTCACAGAAGATTATCCGCGTTTTTCTGATAAAGCATTTGTTCCAACCACTTTGAAAT
>CAYIER010000104.1:0-3272 GCA_964362395.1 uncultured archaeon | reverse complement strand
ATTTCGTGCTTTGTGTAAAATCTTTTTTTTGCAGTTTTTTGCGGCAGTTTGCCCTATGCAAAGAGCAATTTTAATGCCCAATTATTTATGCTCTTTGCTATGGCTATAAAAAGTACTCAGAGCAAAACTGATGCAATGTAAAAATAGATTAATATGCTTAAGAGGTCTTGCATGATTGTTCCAATTGGGCCAGAAGCATTTGCAGGGTCTTGTTTGAGTTTTGTAAAAATTATTGGGATGATGAGGCCGCTTATCATTGAAGAAATAATTGTGAACGTGATGGCAAGCCACAAGACGATTGAAAGTTTTATGTTTGCGTAAAGGAAAAAAATAATAATTGCGAGCATTGTCCCGATGAACAATGCAAGGCTTAAAACAATTAAAAACTGTTTTGAAAAATATTTGGAAAAATCAAGTTTGTTTGAAATAGACAAGTCCCTCACTGCAAAAGACTGTATTTGTGTTCCAACCGCATCAGCCATGTAAACAATCAATGGGATAAAAGCAACAACAGCGATGTTTTTTTCTAAAGTTTTGTCAAAATAAGAGGTTACACTTGCTGCAAGCAATCCGCCAAGCAATCCGATAACAAGCCAAGGAATCCTGTGTTTAAATGCATCAAAAAGTGATATCTGCAAAATGTCATCAATCTCCATGTGTTTTTTATGGATTCCTGCAAATTTTAAAATGTCTTCTCTTGTCTCGCGGTAAATTATTGCCAAAATGTTTTCGCTTGGAATTATTCCCAAAAAAACGTTGTTCTCATCTACAACTGGAAGTGCCTTCAAATTATGGGTAATTGCAAGGTGGGCTGCATGTTCTTGTGAAAAATCAGGTTTAACCGTAACAACTGCCTTTTTAAAAATCTGGCCAACAATTGTTTCTTTTGGAAGCTTTAACAAGTCCTTTACATGAAAAAAACCCGTTAATTTCTTTTCACTGTCAACAACATAAATCTGGCTAATTGTATCAAAATGATCAATGTTTTTGGCAATATATTTGTGCACTTCTTCAAAGGACATTTCTGGCGAAACCACAGGGACATTGTTAATCATTTTCCTGCTTGCCGACTTTTCAGAACCGTGTGGATGAAAATTAAAATCAACCATAAACCATATACTAAATTGTCAGTTATATAAAAAACTTTCTTGGGAGTAACTGCTAACAGCTCATGGTTGTTTTTAGGGTTTGTGATCTGGCCAAATGGCATTTAAACCAAAAACATTGTTTGTATTTTTGCCTTGTGTTTTTTTGCCGGTTTTTTCGCTTGTTTTTGTTTGATTTAAATATTTGTTGCATTTATATTTGTTGAGGTTTTTTTGTGCCAGGTTTGATTGTTGTTGGCGCCCAGTTTGGGGATGAAGGCAAGGGGAAAATCACTGATTTTTTGGCAAAAACCGCTGATTTGGTTGTGCGTTTTCAGGGCGGGAACAATGCCGGCCACACTGTTTGTTCGGATGGCAAAACGCTGAAACTGCATCACTTGCCGTCGGGTGTATTGTATGAGAAGAAAATTTTGATTGGCGCGGGCTGCGTTGTTGACCCGCGTGTTTTGGTGCAGGAGATTGAAAACCTGCGGCTTGCAAAAATAAAACTTGACCTGGCAATTGACCCGCGCTGCCACATTATTTTGCCTTACCATAATCTGCTTGACGACGAGGACCGCCTTGTCGGGGGAGGCAGGGTAGGCACTACAAAGCGCGGAATTGGCCCGGCTTATGCAGACAAGGCAATGCGCGTTGGAATCAGGTTTGAGGATTTGATTAGCGAAAAGCGCCTTGGAGAAAAGCTTGACGCAGTGTTTGACACAAAAAAGCGGATTTTGGAAAAAGTTTATGGGATAAAAGTTCCGTTTTCCAGAGAAGATGTTTTTTTCCAGTACAAAAAGCTCGGCGAACAGTTGGCTGGCTTTGTGGGCGACGTTTCGGTTGACACGTGCGCCGCGCTTGACGCGGGAAAGAGTGTTTTGCTCGAGGGCGCGCAGGGGACTTTTTTGGACAACGATTTTGGCACCTATCCTTTTGTGACATCAAGCCATCCGCTGGCGGGGGGCGCAATGGTCGGGGTTGGGGTCCCGTTTGCGAAAATCAACAGGGTAATTGGCGTGGTCAAGGCGTACACTACGCGTGTTGGCGGCGGCCCGTTTCCGACAGAACTGCATGGAAAGGAAGCGGATGAACTGCGTGAGGCGGGAAAAGAGTTTGGCACTACCACTGGGAGGCCGCGGCGTGTCGGCTGGCTTGACTTGCCCATGCTTCGCACTGCTGTGCGCTTTAATGGCTTCACTGAGCTTGCAATAACAAAGCTTGATGTTTTGGGTGGGATGAAAAAACTCAAAGTTGCCGTTTCGTACGAAATCGGCGGCAAAAATTTTTCGCAGTGGCCGTTTTCCACAAGCGCGCTGCAAAACACAAAGCCGGTTTTTTTGGAATTTGGCGGGTTTGAGGTTTCGGGCAAGGAAAAGTCTTTTTCAAAGCTTGACAAAAATGCGCAGAACTACTTAAAGTTTGTTGAAAAAGACCTCGGCGTGCCGATAAAAATTGTTTCAGTCGGGCCAGACAGGGAAGAAACGATTTTGGCGTGAAAATTTTGTTGGCCTAACAGGTTTTTTTGTTTTTGGCGGCGGAAATTCGTGGCAATTGCCTGTGAAAATTTGTGGAACATTGTTTTTTGCCACCAAAACCCTTATTAAAACTTAATTTCCAATCTATTCACTGTTGGTTTGCATGAAGAGTGTGGCTGATTTTTTGCATTTGAAAAAGGTTGACTCCAAAATTGCCCGCTTTTTGGTGGAAGAAAAAAAGCGCCAGATGGAGGGGCTTGAACTTATTCCTTCAGAAAACCTTGTAAGCATTGCAGTTTTGGAAGCAATGGGTTCGGTTGCGGCAAACAAGTACAGCGAGGGCTATCCGGGAAAGCGGTATTATGGCGGGAACGAATTCATTGACAAAATTGAGCAATTGGCGATTGACCGCTGCAAGCAGCTTTTTGGCGCAGAGCACGCAAATGTCCAGCCGTTGAGCGGGTCGCCTGCAAACATGGCGATGTATTTTGCATTGCTTTCCCCTGGCGACAAGGTTTTTGGGTTAAAGCTCACCGAGGGCGGGCATTTGACGCATGGGCATCCGGTGAATTTTTCTGGAAAATATTACAATTTTGTCCAGTACGGTGTTGACAGGGAAACGGAAATGCTTGACTATGATGCAATACGCAGGCTTGCGCTTGCGGAAAAGCCAAAGATGATCCTTAGCGGTTACACTGCTTATCCAAGA
>CAYIER010000103.1:0-3438 GCA_964362395.1 uncultured archaeon | reverse complement strand
TTTTTGAAAACCAAAAAAAAGATTGCCTTAAAATAGTTTTTCCGCCAATTAAGTCATGGTTATCTGCCTGATTGCGCTTCCGGTCCTGCTTGTTTTAGGCATTTTTTCGGCAACTCACCGAAAGCTTGCGCGCGAAGCAATAAATTGTGCCATAAAAAAAGTCACTTTCAAGCCATGTGACCTGAGTTTTGAACAGAAACTAAAAAAAGGCGTTTTTGGAGCACTGATGAAGCGCAGTGAACGGCTTGCATTCTTTACATTCAAGCACTTCGAATCCCTGTCAATGCTTTTTGGCATCGGAATGGTTTTAAGCCTTGCCGGCACAGCTTTTGGGGCCTACAATTTTGCGGTTTACGGCAACTGCAATGGCGCGGCAACAAACGAGTTCTGCGTCTTTAACCCCGAAACCTATTCTTCCGGAATAAACTTTTTTGGCTTCCGCTTTTTTGAAACGGTCCACTCTCCATCGGAAGTAAAGCCAATCGAACTGGGCGACGTGCCATCGCTTGGAAACCCCGGGGCGCCGTTCAAAATAATCGAAGTCGGCTGCTTCACCTGCCCCTACACCAAAGCTGCGGAGCCGCTCGTGAAAGAGCTGCTGCAAAAATACGGTGACAAGATTTATTTTTCATTCAAATATTTTCCGCTCCCAAGCCACCCTTACAGTTTTGAGGCCGCGGAAAGCGCTGAGTGCGCTCGGGCACAGGGAAAGTTTTTCGAATACAAGTCGCTTCTTTTTAAGCACCAGCTGATCTGCACTCAAAGCGCAAACACAGAAGAGCTGAAGTCACAGTTTTTCCTGCTTGCAGAAAGCGCTGGCTTAAACACAGAACAATTCAAACAATGTGTTAACACAAACAAGTACGAGGATTTTGTCCAAATGCACAAACGCCAGTCAATTGCCGCAGGAATTTACGGGACGCCGACATTTTTCGTCAACGGCAAGGTGCTTGTCGCCCCAAAAACCCTCAAAGAATTTGAGGACGCAATGCAACCAGGCTAAAAAGGTGAATTTTTGACAGAACTGCTATACCTGCATGACTCTTATCTCAAAGAATTTTCCGCAAAAATCACCGGCATCAATGGCGAAACGGTTTCGCTTGACAAAACCGCGTTTTTTCCCGCAGGCGGCGGCCAGCCAAGCGATACGGGAAAAATTTTTTTCGGCGAAAAAGAATTCAGCGTGATTAGCGTAAAAAAAGAAAACGAAGAAGTCTGGCACACGCTAAATTCAGTCCAAGGGCTTGCGGCTGGCTCAAAAATTACTGCAAAAATTGACTTTAGGCAAAGATATAACCTGATGCGAATGCATACGTCCGCGCACGTGCTTGCCGCCGTGATTTTTGGTGAAACCGGAAAACTCATAACAGGAAACCAGATTGGCTGGCCAAAGTCAAGAATGGATTTTGATGCCCCGCAAAGCTTTGATTCAAGCGCTGCGTTGCAAATTGAAAAAAAAGTAAACCAGGAAATTTCAAAAAACAACGAAGTTTCAGTGTTTTTTTTGCCGCGCGAAACGGCACTGAAAAAGCCAGAACTTGTGCGGCTAAAAGGAATCATGCCCCCAAGCCTTAAAGAATGGCGCGTTGTCCAGATTGGCTCGGTTGACCTGCAGGCAGACGGCGGAACGCACGTGAAAAACACAAAAGAAATCGGGCAGGTAAAAATTGCCAAAACAGAGAACAAGGGCGCACAAAACAAGCGCATTTACTGGGAACTAACATCTGGCGTGGTGGATATATAGATAAAAACTGATAATTATGGCAAGGATTTTATACACTGTCTGCGGAGTCGGGTTGGGGCACTGCATGCGCTCAACTCCGGTCATTGAAGAACTGGAAAGGCAGGGCCACCAGATTCTTTTATCATCCTATTCGATTGCGTTTGATTTCCTGAAAAAAAAATTTGAAAGCTCAAAAACTATTCAATTGTTTGACATTCTTGAAGGAAGCGAAAACGACGAACTCCTAAAAATAGTGATGTACGAGGTCCCGATTGAGCCAAAAAGCCTTGGCAAAAATTTCCTGAAACTGCTCAATAACGTAAAAAAATTCAGGCCTGACATAATAATTTCAGACTTTGACCTGTACTCTTCAATCATCGGTTTTTTGCTTGACATCCCAGTCACCCTGATTTCAAACACGCACATTTCAGAATATTACCCAATCAGCCTTGACTTAAAGGACAAAATCAATTACAGCCTAAAAGACAGGGCAATCCTTTACAGCTTTCCACGCATTGACCACATGATTCTTCTAGGTTTTGTAAAGCCAAAAAGCCTGCCAAAAAAAGTCTCGTTTTTTTTCTATCCGCTGCGCGAAGAAATCACAGAAGTCCAGGTGGCCGAAAAAAACTTTTTCCTCGCGTATTTTTCAGAAAAAGAGCTTGAAAAAATGCTCCCGCTGCTCAAAAGCTTTAAGCAAAAAAAATTTGTTGTTTTCACCAGGAAAAAAATGCGCGATACGAAAAACATCCGCTTTAAGCCCCTTGACAAAAAAGAGTTTGCAAAAGACTTTGCAATATGCAAAGGCGTTTTATCGCACGGAGGAATAACATCAATCTCTGAAGCCCTGTTTTTGAAAAAACCAGTTTACCTGTTTGTGAAAAAAAGCTTTTTTGAAAGGTATTACAATTCAAGGCTGGTGGCAGAAAACAATTTCGGCCACGCAGAATACAGCCCGACAGCAAATGGCTTAAAGCATTTTTTTTCAAACCTAAAAAATTACGAAAAAAGCATCAAAAAATCAGGGTATGCCCCGGAAAACAAAAAAATGGCCCAAGAAATATCGCGGCTGATTGCAGAATATTCAGGCAAAGAGTAATTCCTTAGCTTTGTGAAGCTATTGCAAAAGCCTTATAAACCACAAAAACCTATTAATTTAGGAAACTTTTAACGGTGGAATTCATGGAAAAATGCATTGTCTGCGGAAAAAAATGTGATGACAAAAACATCAAAAAAGGCGGAAAGACATTTTGTTGCCCGGCACATTTAAAGCAATTCGAAGACAAATCAAAGCCAGACAAAAACTCCAACGTCTGCGAGTTCTGCTGATTGCATGAGGCTCATTTCATAATAGTTAGTGAGTGCAGATGCCTGTTTTTGGTAGAGATAAAAGAAAAACAAATGCTCGCTACGTTAATACACAAATAGTTAGATCTGGAAAAAGAAAATTCTTTTTGCCACGGGAAAAATGGGGAAAAGAAAGCACTCCACTTAAAGAAATAGAAATGCACTTTGGTTATTCAATTTCAAATTTTATCCGGAAGTGTTTTGCAAGAAAAAATGCCCTGAAAGGGTCAAAGTCACCAGTAATTGTTTTGGATTGGGGTTGTGGCACTGGGAAGGCATTGAATGACCTTCACAAAATGTTTGGAGAAAAAGTAAAATTATACGGTTTTTCAAAAGACTCTTTTCCCGAATGGGTTGGTTCCAAACAC
>CAYIER010000102.1:0-3530 GCA_964362395.1 uncultured archaeon | reverse complement strand
CCAAAACAAACAAACCAAGCACAATTTTTTTCATCATCCCCCCCCCCCGATTACACCGCAGCCTCGGCGGTTAATATTCCTTTGGTTGAACAAAAATCAACCGTTTGGTTGAAAAAAAATCAACCGCACCTATATTAACCGCGGGACCCAAGGTTTTTTCAGGCAGGAAAAAAACACTTGTGAGGGCCTGCTTGTCCCCCCGTTGAATACGGGGGGACTCAATTTTCAAAAAAAAAAAAAGTTTTCGGGGAGGGGGATTAAATGGACGTGATTTCGGCAACGCTGTTCAAATTGGCGCTAAAAGGGGAAATTTCGGAAACAGAACTAAAAGTGCTAAATGGCCTGCATGAAAGAGAACAGGATTTTTTGGAGCTATCAGAAAGCACTGGATTGGAACTCATGGAGTTAAAGGAAACATTAAAGGAGTTTGAAAAAAAGAATCTCATAAAACAGGAGGGTGGAAAATATTTTTTCAACGCGCTGGAAGCGCTGAACCAAATGGTTTCTGAAACGGAGACAGTGAAAGAACTGGCTTAAACGAAACAAACCAACAGGTGTCAAACTGGCAATAGAACACTCATTTAGCGAATACGTTGGCAAAGAAAACAAGCTGTATGTAAAATTCGTGATTTCAAGTGATTTTAAAGAAATTGAATCGCTTGTTGTTTCTTTAATCTCAATAATCAACGGCAAGCGAGTTGAAGTGATAAGGTTTGACTGCACAAAAAGGGAAGAAATGAACGTCCACAGGTTTTACAATAAGCCGCCAACAAAGCACTATTTGAAAAAAGAAAAAAGTTATGAGTCAATAGAAGAATTCATGAACGAGATAAGGCAAAAATGGACCGGTTACAGGTTAAAATATGAGGAAAATTACCATTAGGTTTCTTATATAACCGTTAAAGTTATAAATATGCATAAACATAATAATATCAAAAAGGCAAGCAAAAATGGTTGATTGAAATGAAAAGGCTGGTGATAAAAATTGGCGCAAAAATGGAGGCAGACCTCAAAGAAATTTTTGCCGACCCAAAAAAAGCATTGCCGAATACGCACACGCTTTACCTGAAAGATGCACAGGAGCTTTATGAACTGCTTTCGCCAAAAAGAATTGAGTTGCTAAGGTTTGTCCTCAATGAATTCAACGAAAAGAAAACAATAACTGAAATTTCAAAAAAATTGCACAGAAAACAGGAGGCAATCAGCAGGGATGCAAATGTCCTTTCAAAACACGAACTGATTCAAAAAATAAGGGACAAGCAAAAAACTTACCTTAAGCCGGTTTATGGCTCTTTGGAAATAAAACTTTCAGGCAATTAAGCGCTCACCGGCCCGTATCCAGCCGGTTTTGGGTAACACTTGAATAAAGAAAACAATATTTTTATAAAATTCGTTTACGGAAAGGAATTCCAAATCTAGGCAGTTGTTTTTTCAATAAAATTAAAGGGATAATCAACCTCTCTATTGTACAAAGTTGACCGCAAAAACCAATTAATTGGAATAGTAAAAATATACCATAGGCCAAGAGCATGCTGAACAGTCATGAAAAAAAGTCACCTGTCCGTATCCAGCTGGCTTTGGACGGTTTCTTTTGAAAAATCGAATTCGCCTTTTTTTTTGACGACAAACTCGCAGTTGTTTTCGCCCGTTGCCGCGCACTTTGATTCAACGCATTCGACGTCGGATTCAAAGTAGTCAAAAAAGATTCCGGCAATTATTCCGCGCAAAAAATGGTCGGCAGGAAGCTTTGCCTGCCCGGCCAACCTGGAACCGATTGCGGAGCTGGTCACGACCACGATGGCGCGCTTGTTTTCTTTTTCAAGGTCAACGTGCTTTAATTGGCCCCAGCCAAAGGCGGTGAACATTTCCTCCAATAAAAGCAGCCCCTTTTCCCCTTCCGCCTCAAAGTTTACGCCAAACTCTTTTTTGAGCGCAGACGCCATCGAGTGCTTGAAAGAATAATAAATTTCCTTGTCAAAATTTTTGTCACCTTTTTGCGCAAGCGAAACAAGCAGGCCGGTTGGCACCATCAAAAACGGGATTCCCATCAGAAAAAAATTGTTGTGCGAGTACTTGAGCCCGCCCGTAAAAATGTATTTGTCAAGAAAAGAATTAATCATTGGGTTCCCTCAAAATGTCATGGATTACGCGGTACTTTTCAACCACAAGAGGCCAGACAACAAGCGCGTTGCCCACGCGCCTACCCAAAACAAGTTTTTTGCCAACCAGTTTCCGAAGATAATAAGAGTATTTAGTGGAGGCCTTTTTTTTCTCTTCGCGGGAAGAAATTTTTTCATTGCAGTGGTGCGCGATGTCAAGGGCGCACACCGGCCAAAAGTCAAGCACCAGGCCAAAGACCTTTGCCTCCATCTCGCTTAACGCAAAAGAACCATCAATTTCTGGCATGGCACTTTTCTTGCCCACAAGATACAATAAAACCATCCAGATATATAATTCTTGCTAAAAAAATTCTGGCTTGCCAGAATATGCGTTTTTTGGGCGAAAAAATATTTATAAATATGGCCAAACCTATTATTTAGCCATGGAGCACATTTACACCTTTGACCTGCACTCGCATTTGAATGAAAAAAACGTAAACCCCGCTGATTACTTTGAGCGCGCCCAAAAAGTCGGCTTAAACGCCATTGCCATTACCGAGCACGCAGACAAGGATCCGCGGAGTGCCTACGAAAAACTGGCTGAATTTGTGCCAAAGGGCATGGTGCTGATTCCCGGCTCGGAGTTAAACAGCGAGCACGGCCACCTTTTATGCTATGGCAAGGACAAAAGCTTTTACGACCACGAAGAATTATTTGCAGACAATGCGCCCCTTGAAACGATTTTAGGCATAGTTGAAAAAAACGGCTACCTTGCAAGCATTGCCCATCCCTGGGGGTTCAATCATGACAGCTATGGCTTCAACATCGGGTTTGAAAGGATAGAGAAGCTGGTTTTGACAAAAAGAATCGGCGTTGAAACCTATAACGGAATGATAGGCAACCTGAGCAACTTTATTTTTGACACAAACTGGGTGGTAAAGCCCGTCAATTTTTTGGATTTTCTGGAAAAAAACCGCGTTACAAGAAAAACCGGCATTGTGCGCCTCTCAAGCAAAATAAAAAACAAAATTGACGAACAAAGAAGAGACCTCGTTGAAAGGTGCGCCCGCGCAATTGACCTTGGAGAAAAGGCAGCATACGTTACTGCCGGAAGCGACGGCCACTATGCAAAAAGAATCGGAGAAGGGGTCTTGAAAATAAAGTCAAGCGAGGCAAACCTGTCAAACCACAATGTTTTGGACGAAATAATAAAAAAAGAAAACGTCATCTGGTACGGCCCGCTTGTAATAGAAGAAGAGCCGGGAATTTTTCGGCGCGCAGACGAACCATTTGACAACAAAGAAATCCTCCAAGGATTAAAATATGCCTCAGCGTCGGTGCTTGGAAAAGTCAAGAAAAGGGTTTTGAGGAAAAAATCAGAGTAAGTGCCCCATTTTCTTTTTTTTTGTGTCAAGGTATTTTTTGTTGAAT
>CAYIER010000101.1:0-3563 GCA_964362395.1 uncultured archaeon | reverse complement strand
TGCCGGTGCAAAGTTTCATTGTGTGGCCTCTGCCCTGCAACCCAAGCCTTTTGCAGAAATTTTTATGTCTCGTAAATGTTATCGTGGTGGTCATAATCCAATAATTCTATTATTTTTTCTTTTTCATCAATTACGTATACCAGTACAAAGGATTTGTAAATGTGTACCCTCCATTTGTTTTTCATAGTTGAGCTTAGTGGCTTGAATCGGTAAGGGTTTTCTATTATCTGTTTTATTTTGTTTTTGATAGCTGTTACGGGTCGGCTAGAATGACGCTTTTTTGGCTCGGCTAGATTGTCGCTGTTTTGATAAGTTTCTTTTTCCACCATACTCTGATTATTTTTTTGTACTCAACCAAACGAAGTTCAACTTTTTCCCCGATATATTTTTTGCCGAGCAGGTACTTTTTTGATTTGTAGGTTAACTTCTTTCAATGCAGGTCTTAATTCAGCAGGAGACATTCCTTCGCCAAGCTTTTCCTTAATGTGATTTTTAATCTCTTCTCTTTCAGCCAAAAATACCACTTACAAATTTATTTGCTTGCCCAACAAAATGCTTTTTCTTAGGGCTTAGCAGGGAATAGTAAAATGTAACTACTATTTAATTCTTGTGAGAAAGAAAACTAAATCGATTGAGATATATTAGGGTTCAAATTGGCCTCACAAAAACAGCGGCAGCAATACGAGCGTTATTGTCCCGAGCAGTTTTATCAGCACGTGCAGTGACGGCCCGGCAGTGTCTTTTAACGGGTCGCCGACCGTGTCGCCGGTGACAGAGGCCTTGTGGGCGTCAGAGCCTTTGCCTCCAAAGTTTCCTTCTTCGATGAATTTTTTGGCGTTGTCCATTGCACCGCCGGCATTGTTCATGAACAATGCAGTGATTATTCCGGTGATTGTCCCGACCATCAAAAAGCCCCCAACTGCCTCTGCTTTTAACGCCATTCCAACCACAACCGTGGTTGCAACGACCAGCAGCCCCGGCAGAATCATTTCTTTGAGGGATGCCTGCACGCAGATGTCAACGCACTTTGCGTAATCTGGCTTTGCCTTTCCCTTCATGATGCCGGGAATTTCAGCAAATTGCCTGCGGACTTCGTTGATTATTGAGTAAGCGGTTTTCCCGACTGCCCGGATTGCAAGGGAACTGAACAAGAACACAAGTGTTGCCCCAAACAATGCGCCCACAAACACGGGCACTTTTGAAATGTCAATTGCAGTCAATTTTGCGTCAACCATGAACGCCGAAAACAACAAAAATGCCGCCAAGCCGGCAGAGCCAACAGCATAGCCTTTGGTCAAAGCCTTTGTCGTGTTTCCGACTGCGTCAAGCCGATCAGTGATTCTTCGCACCTTTTCAGGCTGCTTTGACATTTCAACTATCCCGCCCGCATTGTCTGTTATCGGGCCAAAAGTATCCATTGACAAAACGTAAGCCGCGGTTGCAAGCATTCCCATTGTTGCAACGGCTGTCCCAAACAGCCCGCCATCCTTTATTCCAGTTGCATCGCCAATCATATAAGAGGCAATCAGTGCCAGGCCCAAAACGAGCGCTGGCAAGGCAGTGCTTTCAAGGCCGATTGCGATGCCAGAAATAATGTTTGTCGCGTGGCCGGTTTTTGATGCCTCTGCAATTGTTTTAACCGGCCTGTATTTTCTTTCAGTGTAATAGACCGTTATCCAGACAAACAAAACAGAAGTCACAATGCCTACCAGCCCTGCGAAAAAGAAATTAATGTTGTTTAAAAGGTACATTGTGACAATGTAAAAGCCGATTGCCGCAAGAATTGCAGTGATATAATAGCCCCTGTTTAATGCATTCATCGGGTCCTCTGTTTCTTTTGCGTCAACAGTCAAAATGCCAATGACTGAGGCAACAAGGCCGGCGGCCCTTGCCACAAGAGGGAACAAAATCCCGTTCAAGCCAAAAACAGGGTAAAGCGCAACCCCAAGGATCATTGCACCGATATTTTCTGCCGCAGTTGACTCAAACAGGTCCGCTCCCCTGCCTGCACAGTCCCCGACATTGTCCCCGACAAGGTCCGCAATAACTGCAGGGTTCCTTGGGTCATCTTCCGGAATCCCTGCCTCGACTTTTCCGACCAAGTCAGCGCCGACATCAGCCGCTTTGGTGTAAATCCCACCGCCCAATTGTGCAAACAATGCGACAAAGCTTGCGCCAAACGCGTAACCCACAATTACAAACGGCAACTCTGTGTCAGCCAAGCCAAAAACCGACTGGAAAACAATATAAATAAGCGTTACTCCAAGCAAAGACATTGCAACAATCGTTATCGCCGAAACCGCGCCCGCACGCAAAGAAATCCTCAGGGCTTCCCTCATGCTGCGCGTTGACGCAGAAGCCGTCCTGATATTTGCACGAACAGAAATCCACATCCCTATTATTCCTGCAAGCCCGCTTGAAACCGCGCCGAAAATAAATGCAACGGATGTCTGGATTCCAAGTTCGTATTTTCCAAGGAAAAAATAAGCCAAAAAAATAATCGCTGCAAGTGCAAGCGACAGCAGGCCGATTGTCATGTACTGGCGCTTTATGAATGCGTTTGCGCCTTGCGCGATTGCGTCGCTGATTTCCCTCATTTTTGCCGTGCCAGTGTCATGCCGAAGCACCCATTTGGCGGTGATAAAAGCCACTAAAAGTGCCCCAATAGAGACGCCCAAAACTGCGGGAATCAAAAGGCTCATTGTAATTTTTCTATTAAGACAAATATAAAAACGTTTGGTCTTTGCGGGGCCGGATTTTCGCGCTGCCAGCAGGATTTCAGCTCTTTGGCTGTTTGAAAGAATGAATATAAATATGTTTTGGAAGAAGGTCTATCTAAATGAATTCTGAAGAAAAAACCGGCGATTCCACCAAGGAAACTGGCAAGGGAAATGCCCAAATTGGCAAAAAGGG
Organism: uncultured archaeon; assembly: GCA_964362395.1. Taxonomy (GTDB): domain Archaea; phylum Iainarchaeota; class Iainarchaeia; order Iainarchaeales; family GW2011-AR10; genus JACPKT01. The sequence goes on along the minus strand of CAYIER010000101.1, from coordinate 650 downwards.
AATGCCTGAAAAACTGTTTTTTTTCGCGCTCATACTTGGCGTGATAATTGTTTTTGCTGGGCTCGTTTATTTTTTTGCATTAAAGCAGGCAAATCCGGCTGGAACACAACTGCCGGATTCAAATGTTCCTGAAAATACTGGTTTGGCTGACTCGGTTGCCGCCACCGTCAACGGCGAAAAAATAATGCTGTCTGAAGTCGAAAAAAGGTTCAAGACCGTGCCTGACAGCCTTGCAGGCCAGGTGTCAAAAACAAGCATTTTGCAAAACATGATTGACGGCAAACTCGTGCTGCAGGAAGCGGCAAAAAACAATGTAACCGTGGACGCCAATGAAGTTGAACAGGTTTTTTCGCAGCAAAAAGACGCCGCAGACCAGATAATTAAATTAGGCGGCTTCACCGAACAGGAGGTAAAGGATTCAATCAGGGAATCGTTGATTGTGCAAAAATATCTCAATGATTTTATTTTTTCAAAGCTTGACGCCTCCGAAGCGGAAATTTCGGCTTTTTTTGAGGCAAACAAGGGCACTCTAAAAGAAGCCAGCGCAGCCCACATACTGGTAGCGGACGAAAACAAGGCAACCAAACTGCTGGCACAATTAAAGGGCGGCGCAGATTTTGCAAAGCTTGCAAAAGAAAACTCCATTGACA
>CAYIER010000100.1:0-3575 GCA_964362395.1 uncultured archaeon | reverse complement strand
GGCAAAATCGATGAAAACTTTTTTTGGGTCATTGTATCCAGTTTCGCTGCTTGTCCTGAATTTTACGTTCATTTCTTTTAGCATTGCGGCTGCTTTTTCTGCAAGCTCCCTTGTTTCGCTTCGCTGCACCAAGACTATTTCGGTTATGCAGTTTAAAAAATTCTGCACATGCTTTGCTGCGTCGGCTGGTTTTTTTGCCCCGATTGAAAGTACGGGTATTCCGGGGGGCATCTGCATTGTGGAAAGCAGTGAATCAAGGCCTTCAAAATCTTTTGGAGTTGATACGCCGATAACCGGTTTTATTGTCTGTGATGCAACCACTCCGGGCAGCGCGGAGGCGAGGCCTGCGCCTGCGATAAAGATTTTTGCTGTGGTTTTTTTTATTTTTTGCCCTAGCTGTTTTGGTGTCTTGTGTGCGGAGAGGCCGTTGAAAACAAACGAGATTTTTTTTGCCCGAAGCTCTTCTAATAGCGGTGAAAACGTGTTTTTGTCAGAAAGGGAGCCAAATACCACAAATGCTTTTTCTGCCAAGTTTTTCGCCTATTAAAATTAATGGTTAAGGGATTTAAATATATAATTTAGCTTTTTGACGGGTTTTCACTGCGCTAATGCTTTTTTTATGAGTAGCGGTATGTCGTCTGGTATTTCTGCTATTTTTACGCCGGCTGCCAATAGCGCCTCTTTTTTTTCTTTTGAGCTGCCGTTTCCGCCGTCTGAAATTATTGCGCCTGCGTGGCCGAGTGTGACGTCTGATTTTACTGTTTCTGCAAAGGCCCCTGAAATGAATGCGACCACTGGCTTTTTGAATCGGGTTTCCTTGATTTTTTGCGCTAGTTCTTGTTCGTATGTTCCGCCGATTTCGCCAAAAATCACGAGTGCTTTTGTTTCGTGGTCTTGGTGCACGAGTGGCAGCAAATCCGCAAACGTTGTGCAGGCAATCATGTCCCCGCCCAAGCCAGCTGCGGTGGATATTCCAATGCCTGCCTGTTTTAGTATCCATGCGATTTCTGAAGTCATTCCGCCGCTTTTTGACAATAACGCGGCATTTCCTTTTGCAAATACGCGGTCAGGGTTGCCTCCGCCTATTGAGCCGATTTTTGCTTTTCCCGGCGAAATTATTCCGACACTGCTTGGGCCAATCACGCGTGCATTGTTTTTTTTTGCGTAAGCAAACATCGTTGCGGTGTCAAGCATCGAAATTTTTTCGGTGAAGACAACTGCAAGTTTTATTCCGTTTGAGATTGCCTCAATCACAGCGTCTTTTGCCCCTGTGGGGGGGACGTAAATCAGTGTTGCGTTGATTTCGGGGAATTTTTCAAGCGCTTCTTTTACCGTGTTGAATACGGGTATTCCTTCTGCTTCTTGCCCGCCTTTTCCGGGGGTTACTCCTGCAATTACTTTTGTGCCGTAGTCTTTCATTTCTTTTGCGGACTTCAGCCCTTCTTTGCCTGTTATTCCCTGCACCAATAGCCTTGTGTTTTTGTCTATAATAAAACTCATTTTTTCACCTGTAAAATCTCATTTTGCTGCACTGTGTTTTTTCTTGTATTCGTTTGCTTTTTCGACTATGATTTTTGCCGTTGAGGTCATTGAAGTGTCAGAGCCGTAGAGTGTGAAGTCAAATCCTTCTTCTTTTTTTGCCTTTTGCAGCATTTCGAATGCCTCTTTGTCGCGCGGCCCGCCTCTTCGAAGGACAATTGGATAATCTGGCTTTGGGTTTATTTGCCTTAATCCGTCCAAGAACCCTTTCACCGTTTCGTAGATGTCTGTAAAATTTGCCGTGCCGCCGACAAACCATAACCCGTTTATTCCGGGCTTGCTTAAAACGATTTTTGTGAGTGTTTCAAGCTTGTATGCGGGCGGGTTGCCTGAGTGTTCGACAAAGTTCGCGGGTTTTCCTCCGCAGGCAACCAATGAATCCATGCAGGTAAGCGATGCGCCGCCGCCGGCTGCAATTATCGCTATGTCGCCGTCGAGGTCAAGGTAGCTTGCGCCGCATACTCCGCGGTGGTCGTTTTTGTCTATTTCGCGTGCCGCAATTTCGCGGTGTGTCGGGTTTTTTCCTGTGCTTCTTGGCGGAAAATTGTTTCCTGCAAATTTTTTTGCTGCGTCGTCGTCGAGTTCTATTTTTGCGTCGCCTGCAATGAAGTCGTCGTCGTCCGTGTGGATGAGTGGGTTTATTTCTGCCGTGCGGCACCCGTTTTGCTTAAAGCATTCCCATAGTTTGTCCATTATTTCGCTTACTTTTACCAGCGTGAGTTCCTTAAAGCCGGCTTTTGCCGCGGCTTCGCGGAAAAACCATGGCCCGATGTCGTTTGAGAGGTCAATTGGCGCGATTGCGACTTTGTCTGGGTTTTCTTTTTTTGTTTCCTCTATGTCTATTCCGCCTTGCATTGAAGCGATTGCAACCGGTGCGCGGGCTTGCGTTGAAAAAGTTATTCCAATGTAGTATTCGCTTTTGATTGAAAGCAGCGGTTCTAAAAGGATTTTTTCTATTTTTTTTTCCTTGTAGTCAAAGAGCTGGTTTCCAAAGTCAGTTATTTCTTGTGCGCTCATGCATGCCTTTATGAGGCCGCTTTTTTTTCTTTTCCCTGAAAGCACCTGGGCTTTCACCATTGCGCGCTGCATTTTTTGCGCCGCATTTGCAAGCTCTTGCCTGCCTGAAACAATTGTTCCAAGCGGGGTTTCTATTCCTGCTTTTGCAAGCAGTTGTTTTCCTTCAAATTCGAACAGTTTCATGGGTGAAAACTTTTTTTTGGCGTGTGTGTGGGTTACATCTTGTTTATTTCTTCGATTATTTTTTTTGCAAACTCGCTGCAACTGATTTCTGTTGCGCCGTCCATCTGGCGTGCAAAGTCGTAGGTTACTTTTTTTCCCTTAATTGCTTTTTCGAGCCCCTGTATCGTTAAGTCGGCTGCTTTTGTCCAGCCGAGGTATTCAAGCATCATGGCTCCGCTTAAAATGAATGAGCCGGGGTTTGCCTTGTCGAGGTCGGCGTATTTTGGCGCGGTGCCGTGTGTTGCCTCGAACAGTGCGTGGCCTGTTGTGTAATTGATGTTTGCGCCGGGCGCTATTCCGAGGCCGCCGACCTGTGCTGCGCAGGCGTCTGAAATGTAGTCTCCGTTGAGGTTTGTTGTTGCAATCACGCTGTATTCGCTGGGGCGAAGCAATAGCTGTTGGAACATTGAGTCCGCTATCCTGTCGTTTACGAGGATTTTTCCATCAGGGATTTTGATTGTTCCATCTGGTTGTGTTGCTTCCTGTTCGGTGATTGTTTTGTCCTTGAATTCTTGTTTTGCGGCTTCGTATCCCCATTTGAGGAATGCGCCTTCGGTGTATTTCATTATGTTTCCTTTGTGGACAAGCGTCACTGTTTTTTTTCCGTAGGCGATTGCATAGTTTATTGCCGCGCGCACCAGGCGCTTTGATGCATGTTCGCTTATTGGCTTTATTCCGATGCCTGAGTCTTCTTTTATGTTTTTTCCAAATGATTTGACTGCTTCAATTATTTTTTTTGCCTGTGCTGACCCCCTTTCGTAGTCTATTCCTGCGTAAACGTCTTCTGTGTTTTCCCG
>CAYIER010000099.1:2133-3585 GCA_964362395.1 uncultured archaeon | reverse complement strand
CCGGAATCCCAACAGAACAACTCGCACTAATCGCACTCGCACTGCTCATATTCGCAGGGCTCGCAATCGCAATAACACACGTGCTATCAGCAAGGCAAAGGGTGTGACAAAAATCACCCCGGCCTTTTTTGAACGTTACAAGCATCGATGGCATAGCAAAGAGCAGAAATAATTGAACTTTTAATCGCTCTTTGCATATGGCAAACTGCCATAAAATGTTCAAAAATATAAGCAGTTTGATATAGTAGGGGTTTGAAAAGCCCTATTTTTGGAAAAGCTGCCATGTGTAAAAGGCATTTATTAGGCGATTTGAGGCATATGGGTTTCCAATTGAGGTGGTTAACCAAAGACCCCAATATTTCAAATTCATGTTTTTTTTGTAATAGTTAATTGAGCCTCTTGTGTTTAACTTGTTTGATAAAAGTTTTGTAGCAGTATTTTACAAAAAATTTTTCTTCCCCTGTTTCAACCGACCTGCTCAGTGCTTCAAAGTATTTTGAAGTGTTTTTTGAAATATTAATCATTGGGTAATTTGAATCCATCAAAACTTTGTTGAATAATAATCTGCACATCCGTTTGTTTCCGTCTTTAAATGGGTGGATTAAATAGATTTTTAGGTGGACTAGCGAAGCAAGTTCTATTGGGTGGGTGCCTGAATTTGCATTAAGCCAGTCAAAAAATTCATTGAACAATTTTTTGATTTTTTCTGGTTTGGGTGGCCTGTAATTTATTTCTTCGCTTTGTAGTGTTTTAGGGTTAAATTTTGCAATAATCCGCTGGTCATCCCGCAATTGGCCAGGGGTTTTATCTTCAAAATAAGACATGACTATCCCATGCAGCCTTAAAACATCTTTTTCATCAAGCTTTATTTTTGGAAGAAAATTAAAACCAGTTATCATGGAGCTTGAAATGATGACTTTGCCGCTAAAAACCGGTTTTCCTTTTTTCTTTCCCAGTATCCTGTAGGCTGTTTTGACATCGGAAAAGTTGACGTCAATACCTTCGGTTCGGAGAGTCGTGTAAACAAAATCAATTACCTGTTTTTTTTCAACCCCTATTTTTTGCAGTGGGCTAAGTTTGTCAAACCTCGCCCAAAAATTGTCTTTTAGCCTTTCAAGCTCCGCAAGCTCTTTTCTTGTCAAAAAATTAAACTTAAAATTGCCCAATTTTTCATTATAAAAATCCAAAACAGCAGACTTGACTTTTTTGCCTAATTTTTTTTCTTTGGCAAGCAATTCTTTTTTTGACAGGACTTCTTTACCCAAATAAACAGAAACCTTCCTCCACTTTTTCTCGCCAAATTTCACCGTTTTCTCCAGATAAAAATAGTGCCTCCCTTTTATTTTTCTCCTGACAATGTTGCCCATAAAAATTAACACCACCAAACAAATTATAAAAGGTGGTGATAACTTTGCCACCGCCAAAACAACGGGAAAAAAGTTGCGATAAAAT
>CAYIER010000099.1:0-2033 GCA_964362395.1 uncultured archaeon | reverse complement strand
TTTGTTCTTCTTCCTCTTCTTCTTGCCCTTCTTCTGGTTCTTCTTTGCCTGATTCCCCTGTTTGTTCGCCTTCCAGTTCTTCTGTTGGTTCAGGTTCTTCTCTGGCTTTTGCCTGTTGTTTTTGCACAGGCACAGCCTTTTTTCCTGCGGCCTCGGCAATGTATTCTTCTATTTCTTTTTCGCCCAATCCGATTTCCAGGAGGGTTGACTTGATTGTTTCGTCGTCGATGCCGCTTCCCTGTAGGCGCTTAATGGTGTCAAGTATTACCTGTTCTTTGCCCAATTTTGTTCACTTTCGTGTATAAAAAGAGCAAAAGGTATATAAAAAACTAACAGATTGGCTGCTGCGTGCGGTTCTGGCGAAGTGTTTTTCCGAAAAAAAGCCGGCATTAACTATAAATACAATATCCGCGATATTCTATAAAATTCAAAAAAAACTGCGGGAATTTTATGGAGCTTTTTAAAATCAGCCACGGGCCGTGGGAAAAAATGTTTGAAGGGGTTTTTCAGGGATCCCCGATGGAGATTTATTCAAACCCGGAAAGCATTTTGCTTGTGATGGTTTTTGAAAAACACGGGCAGGAAATCGAGGGGGTTGTCGTTGAACTGTTCAAGGCATTTGCCGCCGATGGCGCGGCCGAGGGCTTTGTCGACACGCTTCCAAGGGAAATCATCCTTTTTGCAAAGCACGACAAAAAGGTGACAAACAAGTTTTTGCTTCTTGGCTCTGCGCCGTCGTACACGATGTGGAAAGAGGACGTGTTCATTCCGGAGGTTGACTCGATGCTGAAAAAAATCGACACGGCAACCGTGATACTCAAGGACATTGCCGCGTCGTATGACATCACCGTGCTTGAGATAAGCAAGGCACAGGTGAAAGTCAAAAATGCATTTTATTCAAACCCGATGATTGTCTTTGCGGTGAGCTCGTCTTTTTCAGGCACACAAACAGCACAGGCAATGCCGTTCATCCGCGGCGAGTTTTTGGTTGGGCTGACAAAGGAGCGCAACACAGTGGTTGAACCGCTTGATGTTTTTTTCAAATCGCTTGCGGTTGGCGGGGAAAAAAGTGATCGCCTGCATTTTCTGCACATTTTGTGCGAGAGCTTTCTTTTGTCAAACATTTCGCCAGTGATTTTTGACACAACTGGCTCTTTTAAGGCGCTGAATTCGCCCGCCGCAAACAGGCAAGAGCTGGAGCGTTACAAGGTGAATTCCGACCCGATTGGCTTTCCGGTAAAGGTTTTCCGCCCCTTTGACCAGATAAAGGTTGACCTGAGATTCATTAACCCAAACGGCTTTTGTGAAATTTTCGGGATAGGGAAAAGCAACCCTGCGGCAAAAAACAGCACTGCGGCAATTATTGCAAAAACGCTCCTGAACACTAACGTAAAGGGAATGGAAGATTTTATTGAAAAAGTGAAACTCGTGCAGACTAACGAGGAAATCAATTCTTACGAAATCGCAAAAACCGCCAGGGTGCTTAGGCTGGTGCAAAGGAACTATCAGGGATTGTTTGACGGCTCAAACGACATGGAGGGCCTGACCATGTCTGGCACGCGCTCGCTTGGAATGGCCGGCATAATTGACCTTTCAGGGGTTGAGCCAAAAATTGTTTTCCTCATTGTCCACAACATTTTGAGTTCCGCGCTGAAATTTTTCCGCGACAAGGAAAAAGATGCAGGAAAAAAGGCGGCATTTTTCATGCCGGAACTCTCCGCCCTGCTTGCAAGGAATTTGAGCAATGAATTGTCAAATGAAATTGACCAGATGTTAAAGAGCCTGCAGGGGCTTGGCATCGGGATTGCTGCAAGCGAGGAAAAGCCCATTGACGTGACAAAGGAAATCAGCGAAATCTGTGAGACAAAAGTTAACATTGTCGTAAAAAATGACGTTGGCGTGCAGGTAAAGGGGCGAAAAAGCTACAGGGTGTTCTTGCGCCCCGCACTTTCGATGGCGGCGTGAAAATTTGAAAAATCGTAATCGTTTAGTTTCCTGTTCGGTTTCCTAATTGCATAATCTCAAATATGGGT
>CAYIER010000098.1:0-3646 GCA_964362395.1 uncultured archaeon | reverse complement strand
CAAAAATTTATCAGTTCATAAACCAGGTACAAAGTAAGAAAAAGCATTGCGGCAACTCCAAGCATTATTATGCCAAAGCTTGCAAACAATACAAGCGCGTTTTTGCCCGCAATCTGGTCGGCGTTGTTGCCAAGGATAGTGAATGCCTCATCAGCAGTCTGCGCTTTTTGCGCCTTTGCGACAATCTGGAAAAATTCCGGCATCGCAAAAAAAAGCACGACAAACACAAGCAGCATCAGCAAAAACCAGAAAAAGTAACGGAACGCAAGCCCTGCAAAAATCCCCTTGAATTTTCCGGACACCTCATGCCCCTTAAACAAGTGCACGACAACAAACAGGACAACCGCACTCAAAAGCCACGCAACCAGAGCCAAAAAAATGTTGTAGCCGACATTCATCACATTGACCGAAATGCCAATTAAAAAGGCCACGACGAGGGTGAGAATGAACGGCAACAGAAAGAAAAAAAACGCCCTTCCAAGATGCGGCTTTTCAATGGAAACCCTTGCATAATTTTTTATCCAGCCAAGCATGAAATCAACTATTATATAGAAAATTGAGGTATTTAAAAGTAAGTGTTACACTTCTTTTAGGCCAATTCCGCCTTTTTCAATCACTTTTTTTGCCGGAGAAAACATTTCGGCAAGATAACCCGCAATCGCCGATTTTAGGTCCATCGGGTGCACGCTGCGCGCAACAAACTCCCTTTCAAGCTCAGCAAAAGAGCCAAACGCAATGTCCCCGCCAAACCGCTTGTCGCGCTTTAGCTCAATTTTCCCAAAATGCGGAAAAACAATCAGGCGGGCAATTTCAAGAACCGGATTTGCCTCAACTACCCCCACAGGGCAGAACGCTTTTGAAATTTTTTGGCGGATTTGTTCTTCTGAATCAATAACTGAAATGAAGGAAAGAGGGTCGCTTGAAGACATCTTTCCCGCACCGGTCAAAGAATTGATTAACGGCGTGTGGACAAGAACGGGTTTCTTGTAGCCGATTTGCCCAATGGTTTCCCTGCCAAGCATATAAATTTTCCGCTGCTCTATCCCAGCCTGCGCCGCATCCGCCTTTAAGTGCTTCACGTCAGCAATCTGCATAAGCGGGTAAATAATCTGTGAAACATACGCGTGGTCAAGGTTTCGCGCAACCTCTTGCATTGAACGCGTGCCACGGTTCACTGTCGTATGCGAAGAAAGGGCAAGCACATCCTCAAAGTACTGGCTCTTCATCTGAAAAGAACTGCCCAAGACAAACTCGGCATTCTTTAATCCAAACTTTTTGAAAACATTTTTCCAAGTGGCAGACATTTTTTTGATGAAATCCCAATCGCCTTTTTTGTTCAAAAAAGCATGCCAGTCGGCAAGCAAAATTTTCACCTTAAAGCCTGCCTTCTCCATTGCAAGCAACTTGTTCATTGTCACAAAATGCCCGAGATGGACAGCACCGCTTGGCTCGTAACCGCAATAAACAACCGGTTTCTTTTTCGACTGCAAAAGCTCCACAAGCTCTTCGCGCAACACTACCTCAACAGTGTTTGCCTCGACCAAAGAAATTCGCTGCCCCAAATCCACAAAAACCACCAAATTTGATAACCAAGTAAGCAAAGAAATATTTAAAACAAGCATTTTATCCAAGGCCAACCATTGACAGGAAAACATTTTTTCCCAACTCACCACAAGTCAATCAATGGGAGGAACTCAAACTTTCCATCTTTGGCACCAACAACTAAAACATTTCTGGGATAAAAACCAGTATTATGCCACATTTCCAAACCAGCGGCTTTCAAGTCATTGATGCCTAATCCAACCTTTTTTTGGAGAATAGCAAATTTTTTTCCAACAACAGTGGACTCCACGACATCTTTAATAGTCGGACGATTAACTTTGGCCATTGCCACCAAATTTGCCCCAATATCATAAGCCACTGGCTCCAGCAAAACATACAATTGCGGCCTGCACCTCTTGTTATGTATTCGCACACGATTAATGATCTCTTGAATAGTTAGCCTTGCGCTCTCCCCATGAACCCTTTTTATTACAACCCTTCCGATTTCAGGAAAACGCCTCCTGACTGCAAGCTGCCGCACCCGCCTGCCATAGCCTTCAGTTGAATCCAAAGGCAAGTCAGCCCTTTGCCTTCGCCGCGGATCAATATTTTTAAGACTTCCATGGAACCCATGGACCCTACTAGCATTTCCTCTCCGCTCTGCACTGGAAATTTCTTTTGCAACAAGAGTTTTAAGCCTTTCAATCAGAACTGGCGGAAGCGGTCTTAAAGGCATACTAAAAACAACACAAGTTGAGTTTAAAATGTTTTGCAAATCAAAGTAATTTGAATGCGCAAAGTAATGGCTTTTGGGACATTTGATTTATTGCACCCAGGCCACTTGAAATATTTGTCTGAGGCAAAAAAGCTCGGCGACTATTTGATTGCAGTTGTCACAACTGACAAAAACGCCAGGCGGCTGAAAAACAAGAGCACCGTGCACTCGCAAAAAGAACGCGCGCTAATGGTTGGCGCGCTAAAGCCAGTTGACAAGGCAATTGTTGGCCTTGAAAAAGACTTTTACTTTTTGGTCAAAAAATTCAGGCCCCAAGTTTTAGCGCTTGGGTACGACCAGTCAGAGCCGGTTGAAAAAGTACAGGCAGAGCTTGCGAAAAGAAAAATCAGGGCACAAATCGCAGTAATAAAACCGTTCAAGGAGTCAAGGTACAAGGGGAAAAAAATCAGGGAACGGCTGCAGAAAACCCCTCAAAAACTAGTTTTTTAAAGCCAAGCGTGCCTATTAAATTATGGGCAAAGATTACGATTTCAAAACCGGCCTGACTTTTGACGACATACTTTTGGAACCGGCTGCTTCCAGCACCCTTCCGTCTGATGCCAACCTGAAAACACAGCTCACCAAAAAAATCTCCTTAAACACCCCGATTGTCTCCGCTGCAATGGACACCGTCACCGAATTCCAGACAGCAATCGCAATGGCACGCCACGGTGGAATCGGCATAATCCACAAAAACATGCCAATCGAAGAGCAGGCCAGCCAAGTGGAAAAAGTAAAGCGGGCCGAGTTCTGGATAATAACAGACCCGACAACAATTTCCCCGGACACCACAATCGGCGAAATACTGGTCCTCAAAAAACAGTTCGGCAACAGCAGTTTTCCGGTTGTAGAAAACGACAAGCTGGTCGGGATTTTAACCAACAGGGACATGCTGTTTGAAAAAAACCCTGCCACCAAGGCAAAGGACATCATGACAACCGAACTGATTACAGTTGGCCACGTTGCGTCAATGGAAGAGGCAAAAAAAATACTCCACAAGCATAAAAAAGAAAAGCTCCCCATTGTTGACAAAAACGGGCACTTAAAGGGGTTAATCACAATCACTGACATTTTGACCCGAGAAAAGCACCCATTGGCAAACAAGGACAAAAAAGGCAGGCTGATTGTCGGCGCGGCTATCGGGCCAAAAGACGATTTGCGAGCACAGGCACTGGTGGAAAAAGAAGTTGACGTTCTTGTGCTTGACACTTCCCATGGCCACTCAAAAAACGTGATTGAAGCAGTCAAGCGATTCAAGAAAAAATTTAACGTTGAAATAATTGCAGGAAACGTTGCAACCGAAAGCGGCGCAAAAGCCCTGATTGATGC
>CAYIER010000097.1:0-3768 GCA_964362395.1 uncultured archaeon | reverse complement strand
TTTGCCATATGCAAAGAGCAATTAAAAGTTCAATTATTTATGCTCTTTGCTATTACTACAATTAAAGAGAGATTCTGAATATTTAACAGCAACAGAAAAAAATGTCGGGCGACAAAATTCGTGTTTTCCTCAAATCAGGCATTAAACATGGTTTTTGGTCTTTAATTTGGTTTTTGTGCTTTTTCCGCCCCCCTTACCCCCGACATAATGCACTCAAAAAAGGCTTTTTTTTGCGACAAAACAGCTTTTTTGGAGGGCTATTTTTGGCATCGACAATTTTTTTTTGAAACCACCGACTTGGCTTTAGACTTGGCTTAACTGCAGAACAGAAGCCGCTTAGGTGTTATCCACACCAAACCTTTTGTCTTTTGCCAGAAAAACAAGTATTTTTTCCATGTCAGCTTTTAGCTCCGCAATTTCTTCCTCAAAATTCCTCTTTTTCTGCAGTTCCTCTGAAATTTTTTGCGGGTCAAGGTAAATGTTGCAGCGAGAGCAGACTTCTGCTGTTGGTGGGAAAATGTTTTGGCACTTAAAACAAACCCGCTGTGACAACACACTTTGCTTTTTCACACTCTTGGTTTGTCCTGTCGCAGCTGCATATGCATCGTTTTCCTGCTGTTTTGTAAAATGCCCATAAATCCGGTCCATGTCTGTGGAGGCATTATTCCAGATTCTTTTCTTGGCCAGAACGGGCGGCATGTTTAGCAAGGCCCAGGTTGCGTGTCGGTGCCGGAAAATGTGCGGATTGACTTTGCGCTTACCAAGTATCCCGATTTTTTTGGCTCCAACCATTAATTGTTTTCGAAGCGACTGGTAAGACATGAACAAATTCCTGTTTGGCTTTGAAAACAGCGGGTCGGAGTCTTCTCGGAAAGGGCTTTGGTTAAACCATTCAAGAACGTAGTGGGCAAGGCCTGCATGGATTTTGATTGAATTTCTTCCGGTCTTTCCAATGTAATTTATTGTGAGGCTTCTGTCTTCTTCGAAATGAACATTTTGGCGCCTCAATAGGGCGGCTTCGCTGCAGCGAAGGCCTGCGCCTTCAAGCAATGCAAGGAAAGCCCTGTATTTTGGGTTCAAGACATTGAACAATTGCAAAACTTCTTCGTCTGATGGCAGGGAATCAGGGTCAAGCTCGTCTTCGCCATTGGTGCTTTTGATGTCCTTAAGTTCTTTTGAGTGCAGTAATTCCCAGTTTTCTTTTTCTCCTAAAAACCGTAGCCAGATTTTGCAAACAGTCTTGTAATCGTTGATGGTGTTTCTGGAAAAGCCTTTTTTTGCAGTGGCTAAATTCATTTGTTCAAAGTCTTTTTCTGAAATGGAATTCAAAGGCTTGTTGAGAATAGCAACAATGTTTCGCAAAGTATTCAACAGTTTGAGGGTGCGTGTTGCTGTCAATTTGTTTTTGAGGCAATAGCGTTCCTTAAAATCAAATAGCAGTGAGGAATTTGGCTCGCCCAAAGAACCAATTTTTTGCAATTCTTTGGCGAGCTTTCCTTCAATGTTGTACAAATCCTGTCTCATACTGTAAACCCGTATTTTGCATTATTTAAGTGCAGGATACAGATTTACACTTTTGTCCAAGCGCCCCCACAGGGAATCGAACCCTGACCTAAAGCTCCGCAAGCTTCATTCTGTCCATTAACCAAGTCCTGTTAATCAGGTAAGTAGTACTTTTTGCTTATGACATGCTGTCACCTACAAAACCGGCACCATAATAGGTTCACTTCAGGAAAATACAACCAAACTTATGAGACTTGGCTTAGACTATGGGGGCAGGCAGTAAAATTATTGGCAAAGCAGTGTTTGGCTTTATAGAGTATTCGCGGCCAGGCAACAATTTTTAAACTTGTATGCCCATAATTATGGATATATCCATTATTTTGGGCAGGTTTTAGTTATGATTGATTTAGCCTCAAACAAGAAGTTTTTGATAGTAGAATACATTCTTGAAAAGAAAGTGTTTACACAATATCAGGTGAAAAAGGACCTTAAAACTGGCATGAGTGTTGTAAATGGCGCTGTTGCACTTTTGCTTGAAAAAGGCGTAATAAAAAAAACTGAAAAAAATTACGTGCTTACTGACCCGGAAGGGCTGATTGGGCTGATTGCTTTTTTTCGCAACATGGAAAAACAAAAAATTGCTGAAATTAGCACTTCACTTGAAAAAATTGAGGCAATAAAAATTGTTCCTGCACATGTTGTTTTTTGCCTTGAGACTGCATTGGAAAAATACTCAAATTACTATAAGTCCAATCGCGTGAGTTTTTACGCTGACGAAAAGACTTCAAAAGAACTTGAAAAAAAGCTTGCATACAAACCAGGCAATGCAACAATAATTGATGTTTACAAAGAAAAACCAGTTATTTCAAAAACTGAAGAAGGAATGGGTAACTGGAAAAAGCTCGGAGTAAAAAATGCTCAAAAGTTAAAATTCACAACGGCAATTCGCACAATTATTGACTTGTATTCTGCAAAAAAAGGCAATGCAGCAGAAAAACTGGTTGAGTACTTATGGGGAAAGAAAAAACTACCAGCATAACGGATTTGTCAAAAGAATACTTGCATAAATTTTTGCCTTTTGCAAGAAAGGCTTTAGGTTATGAGCCAATAATTGTTGGTGGCTGGGCAGTTTTTGCACTGACGAAAACAGAGCAATCAGTAGATGTGGACATCCTATTAAACTCTGAAAATGACATTCCAAAACTGGAGCCATTTTTTAAAAAGCATTGCTTCAAAAAAGAACAGGGCTTCAAAGGAAACGCAAATTTTGAATTACTGCTTGAAGAACCAGATGAAATTGGCGGCATAAAAATTGAAAGCCTTGTTTTTGACATAATGACAAAAAACGAAAAAAATAAGTTGCACGAAAACGAAAACATTCAAGTGCCTTGGGTGCTTGCGTTTGACCACAACATTAACATTGACTTTGAAGGTAAAAAAATTGTGATTCCTTCACCAGAGGTTTTGATCATTTTCAAGGCAAAAGCGCTATGTGATAGAACTTTCGACAAATACAAATTCTTGGAACACATGCGTCACAAAAAAGCGTTTGCAGCAAAAAAAGACTTTAAAATAGAAAAAGACAAGCGTGACATAAAAAGCCTTGTCAACACCGGCAAAATAGACGTTGAAAAACTTGAAAAAATACTCAAAAAAATAAAATTCAAAGAAATTTATGAACGAACAACAGAGGGGCTAATTAAAAAGTAATGAATCCAATTTGGATTGCCTGTATTGGCGCCCCCACAGGGGTTAGCATACTCATTGTTGCAATTGGGGCGTTTTTCTGCTTTACCAGTACTCTTTTTTAAGTCGCCCCAACCGGCCTGTTTTCAGCAACGCACCTGTTAAGGTTTTCAGACCAAGAGCACTGGTAAATTTCTTGGCTGACAGTCACTTGTACATTGCATTGAGGCTTATAGTTTTTTGCACAGATTGCATTAGCAGTTGAAAGTCTTGCTTCTGGTTGGTCACCACTACAACAAAGTGGGGTAAAAATTGAAATTGCAGTTACGATTAAAAATAAAATTCCAATAAGGCTTATTGCTAAAAATATCATTTGTTTTTTTGCATATGAATATGTTGCCCAACATGATAAGATATATAAAAATAAAAAAAATAAAACATTTGTTCCAAAATAAAACCAGGTTCCAAAATAAGACCAGTTTGAAAAACCAAAACCGTACTTTATAAAGACAAAATAAATTATTGAGAAGTTTGAATAACCCTTTTTTTGCGTTAAGTTTTTTTTCTAGTTCTGCGTTA
>CAYIER010000096.1:0-3770 GCA_964362395.1 uncultured archaeon | reverse complement strand
CCTGTGCCTTACATGAAAGAAATCGGCTTTAACATCCAGCGCCTAAAAACCCGCTCGCCGATAAGCGTGAGCTTTACTTCAACAGAGGTCGCGCCGGAAGAGGCCCTGCGGACCGCATTGCGCCTTGGAGACTCTGCGCTGATAATCGGCGAGGTCAGGTCAGTGGAAGCAAAAGTTTTATACGAGGCAATGCGAATCGGTGCCGCTGGAAACATCGTGATGGGCACAATCCATGGCGATTCCGCTTACAGTGTGTGGGACAGGGTGGTAAATGACCTTGGCGTCCCGAACACTTCTTTTAAGGCAACAGACATCGTTGTCGTCGCGCGCCCAATAAGGTTTTTGGGTTCCATGCAGAAGGCAAGGCGCGTGGTCCAAGTGACTGAAGTAAAAAAGCACTGGACAACCGACCCGGAAAGCGAGGGCGGGTTTTTGGACCTCATGATGTACAATGCAAAAAAAGACAAGCTCGAACTGCTTGAAGACAACCTCAAGGAATCAGACGTGTTCAACAAGATTTCAGGCCTCACCGGCCTGTCAATTGAAAAAATCTGGCAAAACATCAAAATGCTTGCCTCGTCAAAAGAGTTCCTTGTCGCAATGAAAAACGAGTTCTCGATTCCAGAACTCCTTGAAGCCGAAAACTCTGTCATTGCGCACAACAAGCTGATTTTGTTAAAGCAAAAAAACCTTGAAGAAAACGGCTCGGTTGACTGCAACGAGGTGCTTGGCGAGTGGAAAAACTGGCTTAGAAACCAGTTCGTAAAAAGCATCATTGCAAGGAAAAAATTGTAACGGCTGGTTTTATGGCTGAACGAAAAAAGTTGGGGCAGGATGCTGGGCAGGAAATTTCCCCCGGAAGCCTTTACCGCGAAATCAAGGTTTCCCGTGAAGAATTCAGCGGCGGGGAAGGAAAACTGGAAATAAAAGAAGTACACCCGTTTGTTGCCTTCTGCAGGCGCATATACAAAATGTCGCCCTCCCTTGGCGCAGGGGAAAAACTAACAGCCGAAAACCAGAAAGCAGCCGAGTTTTTGGGCTGGAAGCTATCCGGCGAAGAAATGGGCGCAGCCTATAAGTTCACAATGATTGCCGCATTCGGCGCAGCGATTATTGCAGGATTGCTTCTTTACATTTCGCCCGTGAACGAAATCATTTCAACTGCAACACAGGGCAGTTTTCTTGGAATAATTTTTCTTTTCTTTCCATTATTTGGAATCGCCGCGTACATTGTTTTCTTTGTCCAAACCTACCCTGCAAAGGCCGCAAAAGAAGAACAATTAAAGGCCCTGACATTTGTGCCCGAAATACTCGGCTACATGGTCATGTCAATGAAGCTAATCCCCAACCTTGAAAAGGCAATCGAGTTTGGGGCAGAGCACGGGCACGGAAAAATCGCATCCGACTTCAAAAACATCCTTTGGGAAACACAACTTGGAGTGCACAACAGCATCAGCGAAGCCCTTGACAGGCTTGCACTAAACTGGGGGGAATTCAGCGACGAATTCAAAAAAGCCCTCATGAGAATCCGCGCATCTGTAATCGAACCATCCGAGTCAAAGCGCTTCGCGCTCCTTGACAAAACAATGGACGAAATCCTTGAATCAATACGCGCAAAAATGGAGCAGTACGCGCGCGACCTAAGCCAGCCCAGCATAATGCTCTTCTACCTCGGCGTACTATTGCCGCTGATTCTTATAATCATTCTTCCAATCGGGTCTTCGTTTAGCGGGGCGCCCCTGGCCAATCCAATCGTTTTGGGGCTAATTTACCTCGTAATTCTTCCGGTTGTCACCTATTTTTTTGCAAAAACCCAGATTGTTTCAAAAAGGCCCCCTACATACGAGCTGCCAAAAATCGACGACAAGTACCCCGGCCTGCCCCCCAAAAACATGATGCTTTTAGGCAAAACATTTATTGACGTCAGAATAATCGTAGTTGCCGTATTATTTGCAGGGCTTTTGGCATCTTTTTATTTGTCCAACGAAGGCCTGCCGCCAAAATCTGCATACAAACTATTAAATGTGCCAAATGAAACGCCCCAATTTGTTCCGGCAGACAAGCAAATAGCAAAAGTATTCGCAGAAGCCGGTTACTCCGGCACGGATTACTTCAAAGTCCCTGAAGGCGAATTATACAAGCAAACGCTGCAAATATTAAATAACAGCGAAAAAGCCCAAGAATCGGTTTTAGTGGAAGAAAAAAAGTTTTACACAAAGCCAGAGCACGACATAACACCCTATAACCTGATTTTTGGGGCCCTAATCACAATATCCGCCGCAGTTTCAATTTATCTCTATTATACAAACATTTACAAGCGCAAGGCACAGCTTGAGCTCATAAAACTTGAAGGCGAATTCAAGGACTCGCTCTACATCATTGCGTCCCGCATGGGCGAAAACCGGCCGCTTGAAGACGCACTAAAAAGCACGCAGGAATTCCTGCCACAGTTCAAAATTTCCCAGACAATTTTTCCGCGCATCATCGACAACATTTCAATGCTTGCAATGCCCCTAGACAAGGCAGTCTTTGACGAAAGCTTTGGCGCACTAAAAGACGTGCCAAGCACAATCATCCACAGCGGAATGCGCCTCCTTGTAGACTCCGTGCAGCTAGGCGTAAATGTCGCGGCACGGACAATGATCAGCCTGTCAATCCAGCTGTCAAACCAGGACAAAGTAAACAACACGCTCAAAATCCTTGTAAGCGACATAACCAGCATGATGAAAGTAATGAGCCTCTTCATCGCGCCAATGGTGCTTGGAATCACAACCGCGCTGCAAAAAATTGTCATTGTGACCCTGACAAACATTTCTGCAAGTGACACTTTTCAAAACCTCGATTTAAGCAATATCGACACATCTGCGCTGCCAGGCGGCCTAACATTGCCGAATTTTGGCGGCGGCATGGGGAGTTTTATCAACCCGTCAGCCATTGCACAAATGGCCACGCCAAGCGAATTCATTTTCATAATCGCGGTTTTTGTCATTGAAATCGTGGTGATAATGACTTACTTTACAACAATGGTTGAAGAAGAAAACGAATTGCTCTTTAAAATAAACCTGGCAAAATACCTGCCACTGGCGGTAATAACTTTTGTGCTAAGCATAGTTGCCTCCAATATTGTTGTAGGTGGATTCCTTGCAGGTTAGCAAAAAAGGAGAATTTGAACCATTCAAAATGATGATTGGGGCGATTTTTGCTTTGATGATTTTAACCATAATAATTTCTGCCATCGCTGCCTTTGACCAATGGCGGCTGATTATCAGCAAAGACAAATTTTACACAGGGCTGCGAAATGCAGTACAACAGCCAAACGGCGACCAGTTTGTAATCAATGACATCTTCTTTGACAAAGGGGACGGGTTTGCCGCCAATTCCATTGCAAAAAACATCGGGTTAAAAGAAGGCTGCCTCGTGTTGGACGCCTATCCTTCCACAACATACGCCTTCACAGGTGGCCAGTCTCTTGAAATCCGGTCAAGGGTCCTGACAAATGTTTACTCCTGCTGCCGAACAAATATAAATAGCGGAAATGAAAACTGTGAAATTTCATGCACGGTTTCTTTTGCCAAGCCAATCGCACAGTGCACCACGACATAAAAAAACGAACAGATTTGTTTACAATCTATACATGCCCCATCTTGCGATGGGGCGGTAATATCCCATTATAAATTTGAATTACACTAAAAAAACCGTTTCTTGGCCACAATTCCTCCAAGAAAGTTTTAAATATGGGTTTGGGCAATATCTAACGTGTTGTTTATGAA
>CAYIER010000095.1:0-3818 GCA_964362395.1 uncultured archaeon | reverse complement strand
AGTTTTTTCTGGAAAGAAAAAATAGGCAAAGAATTCGATTTTTTCAGTTCACTTAAGACAACCAGCGCCTTTATGTCCAAAACACCGTCTAAAACGCCAAGCTGCTCAATGAATTTTTCAGCAGAATCAATGTTTGGCACAATAAGCTTTGCCAAAAGATTGTACTCGCCAAGCACCTGGTAAAGCTCTAAAAGGTAATCCATGCTTTTTAATCGCTTGATTGTGTCCTTGTTTTTGGAAATTTCAGAGCGAATCTGTACATATATCGGGTTTTCATAGCCAAGCGCCTTTAGGTTAATATTTGCGCTGACAGAAGAAATGACCCCCTTTCGTTTCAGGCGGTCAAAGCGCTTCTTTATCGCAACATCGGTCAACTCAACTTCTTTTGCAATCTGGCTAAACGAAACACGGCCGTCCTCAACCAGGCGCGCAAGAATCTTATGATCGGTCTTGTCCAAAACAGATTCCAAAAAAAACCACTATTAAGTATTCAAACAGATAAACTATAAAAAGTTAGCTTTTCAAATAAAGGCCTGGCTGGATGCACTTTAACTAATTTTTTCAATAAAATGTATCGGATGCCGCAAGAAAAACCCATAAATGGGGCAATTGAAAAAATCGTCAAAGAATTCCAGGAAGCCGGAGCCACAAAATGGGTGGCACTGAAAATAATAAAAGAACTCGAACAGGAAAAACTAAGCGGCAAAAAACTAATGGAAAAAGCAATCTGGCACCTGAAAAAATTTGACCAGCAATCAGCGGAAATATTTGAATCCTTCCAGAAAATGAAAGTATACAATTCAAAGGAAATAGTGCGATCATTTGACCGCGGAAACATCATCCACTCCCTCCTGAAAGAAACAACGCTCAGCAGAACCATTGCGGAAAAAATAGGCGCAGAAGTGGAAAACAAGCTAAAAGACATTAACCTCGAATACCTCAACACTTCCCTCATCAGGGAAATGGTTGCAGTAAAGCTCCTGGAATTTGGGCAGGAAAAAATCCACAGAGAATATACGCGTGTAGGATTGCCGATTTTCGAAGTGGACAACAACCTTGAGAGAGAAGAGCAGTTCGGAAGGGAAGTGCTTCGCGAATACACGTGGCTGAAAATAATCCCCGCAAAAATCAGGGAACTCCACTTCAAATCAATAATCCACTTATGCGATGCCCCGGAATTCTGCACAAAGCCATTTTCAGGCAGTTTTTATTTCCGCCCAAAAACAGGCACGCCAAGCAAGCAGGTGATTGAACTCGGGCACGGTATTTTGGAAGCCAAAAAAAAACAATTCAAGGGGGATTTTGGTTGAATCAATCAACTCGGCGTTTTCACCTGCAATTGAAAATTACTCCGCCCAAAAAACCGCGGATTTTGCAGAACTGATAATGATGCAGCTTGAGCATTGCTTTGGCGGAGCACAAAAAAAACAGAACATTGTTTCAGTCGAACTGTTTGATTCCGGAAAAGCACGCCAGACAGAAGCCCAAAAAGAGAAAGCAATAGAGCTTGCACAGCAATTAATCAAATGCCATTCTGAGCCACAAAAAACCAAAAATTTCTGCCTTGCAGTGAAAATCGATTCAAAATACAGGCTGAAACTGCTTGAACAAAACAGCCCCCAAGAGACTTATTTCATCAATTGCCGCGAAGAAAACACCTCGCTTTTTCCGCTGCTGATTCCGGCACAAACAGAATGCATCAGCATATTTGCAGGAATAAATCTTCAAAAAATCGCCACAAATTCGGCAGACTGCGAGATATTTGGGGAAAAAATTTCAGGCATTGCGCAAGAATTGGGCAAATTATTCAAATTAAAACACGAAAAGCTCAAAGAAAAGAAAACGCCAGCAGGCACTGCAGCAATGTCCCCGGCAGTGGGGCTGTTTGAACTGGAAAGGGCGGCAAAAACGCTTGGCATGGAAGAGCATTTTGCAAAATTTTTTGAAATAACAGCCACCGCGCTAAAAAGCATCGAAGAAAAGCCGATATTGGCACAGTTCCCTGACACAGCAGGAATTGAAAAACTGAATTTTGCAAACAAATCAGAGCAAGGCAAAAAAGAAGAATTCCCGGAAAATGCGCAAAAAGTTTTCATCCAAAACCGGTTTGGCTTTGTCCACACCGCAAAAAATGCTGACGAGCTTGAGCGGCTGGTTGAAAAAAAAGCACAAGCAGTATTTTTTGAACCGCAATAAAAAAGCCGTCTGCGCCCACCCACCGGATACAAGCGGCTGGTACGCATACTGTCTCCCCTGCAGGGAGACAATAATATAAAATTGGATTACTATAAAAAAATCAGCTGATTAAGGTGAATTTCTTCATGTAAATTTCAGTTTTAAGCGTTTCAATAAACGGGATCAGGAAAAAGAAAGCAAGGATAAATGAAAAAATGTTTCCGACAAAAAACAAATAGTCAAAAACAAACTCGATAAGTGAAAGGACAAAAACCAGGGCAATGCCAATGATTACGACAAATGCAACGCTTGAAAAATTTTTTGAGGCAAATTCAAGATTGTTTTTCAGGGAATCAACAAGGCTGCTTTCATCAACCACAATTACCTGCGGAACAAACATCAATGCAGAGTAAACAAAAAACAGCAGAAAAAAAGCAATGCCCAATGGAATCCCGATTGCGCTAAATGCGCTTGCCAAAAGGAATGAAAAAAGCGACAGCAAAAACAGGAAAACAAAATATTTGAATGCAAACTTCTGTATCTTTTCAGCAAGATAATACTGCAGCTTCACACGGCTTAAATTGTTCCGCACGGCAAAAACCATGAGGGTGACAAAAACAGAGTAAAAAAACAAAAAAACCCCTACAGAAAGGGCCACAAAGCCAAGTGACACAGGGCTGGAATCAGGAAGGCTGTAAAAAACAAAAACAGACCCAGATGAAACAAAAAAATTGGAAAACTGCATGAAAAAGAAAACAAAAAACAGCAAGAGCCCAAAACCAAGCACAGTCGGCAGGTTTTCAAGGTAATTTTTGACTGATCGCCCAAATGAAACCAGAACAGGCATAAAAAAGTTATCACAAAATAGGTCTTAAAAACACATCCCCAAAACAGCGCAAAAATGCACTTTACTTAGGCAATTTGTCAGAAAGCAGCCTTGCAGCCCAGCCAAAAAGGGCGCCCAAAACAAGCACAATATAAGGGCTTGAAAAAAACGAGGCAGAAAACTGGGTGCGCAGCATTGAGCCAAAAAATTTTCCCAAAAAATCAATAGGCAAATCAGAAAGAAAATTTGCAATTATATTATTATTTGGAGCAGGAGAAGAGAGATAGCTGGAAGTCTGTGAAGCGCCCAGCGGGCTGCAAAAGGTGACCTGCTGCAGGGAAAACAAGTTGCAGTAAAGCCAAAAAACAGCAACATAATACGCAACAACAGACATTGCAATGATTAGGACAGCAAACCATGCAGTCCTTGTGAATTTGGTATCAAAATAGCCTTCAATCCAGTCAACCAGAAAAAACATGAAAAAAAAGCCAACAATTGGTGCAAGTGCAAAAAAATAGTCAATGCGGCTAATGTCAGCTGACAGGTTCCAGCCCCCAAAACCAGTCAGTCCGGTGAAAACGCTTAACATGTAAATAATGGCGTACGAAACAAGAAAAAGAAAAAAAATTTTCCCGGCATTTTTCACAAAAAACCACTTAATAGGTTTACCACCATTAAACTTATTAAAGAATTTTGCCATGCCCTTTTGATTTAAAACCATTAGTCTACAAAAGATTAATTTGATTGAAATGGACAAAGGGCTCCCTTGGACGGAAAAATACAGGCCGCAAAAACTAAGCGACGTGACAGGGCAGCA
>CAYIER010000094.1:0-3953 GCA_964362395.1 uncultured archaeon | reverse complement strand
TTGGAACTTCCGGGAATTTTATGGCAAAGAAGAAATCCAAAAAAAAGGCAAGCCGTCCATTGGCACATGGTGTAGGTCAAAGCCGCCCCTATTCAAAAAGCCTTGACAATATTGCCGCAAACATTCTGGCACAGCAATCCGCCCGCCCGCTTCACGATGGCGGCGCGCTTGGGGCGCTTGTGGAAAAATTTGGGCAAAGCGGTTCTTTTGGGAAAGTTTCTGCATCAGACGAAGAGGTTGCGCTTTCCCTTGCGGGGCTTTATTTTAAGGAAGTTGCAAGGCTTGGCTTTAAGCGTTCCCTGGAAATTGATGATGTAATCAATGCTTTCTATTATGCGCTTGCACGCATCAAGCGAAAAGATGTTGAATCAAAAGAAGTCATGGATGTAATCAAGCGGGCCAAGAGTTATTAGGTGTTTTTATGCCAAAACATTTGTCTGAAGAAGAAATTGCGCTTGGAATCCTTGGCATTTTTTACAGTGAAGTTGTGAACCGCGGCGCAAAGCGCCGCCTTGACTTTGACGCAATAATCAACACATACTTTTACGTTCTTGAAAAAGTCAGGAAAAAAGACGAAATGCTTGGGGCAATGAAAATTCGCGTCGTGTTGGAGGAAAAACGCCTCCTGCACCAGTCGCCAAAAGAAGCCCTTCAATCAATTGATTTGCTGAAAGACAAAATTCCGGAAAAGCGCTGAACTGTTTTCAGAACCTGATTTTTCTTGCGGTGCGTCCGCGGACAGCCCTGCGCGGATTGTCTTGCATTACCCTTTCTCCAAGTGCATTGACAAGCCTGTTTGCCCTGTGCCTTGTTTGAATAACTGCTCTTCCGGCGGTGGCTGCATTTTTAATGTTAACAGCTGCTGCACTTTGTGCTTTTGTGATTACTCTGTTTAAAAGCGCCATTGTTTGCCGCCCTTGCGGCCCTGCTTTGGCTGCAGCGTCAGAAATATGCGGCCTTAATCGCCTTAGCTGCATGTCAATATTTGTCATTTGCAGTCTTAGTGCTGTGGAGTTTCTGTTTTCAGCTGCCTTTCTGGCTCCTTGTCTTCTTAATTCTTTAACCCTGGCTAATCCTGCTGTAACGTCGTGTTCAATCCTTCTTCTTTTTGGTCTTGCTGCATTTGGGGTCGCCATGTAAAAACTAACTCTTTTGGAATTAAAAATTGTTTCTATCCCTTGAACACTATTTCTATTGCGTCGCGGTGCTTTAACTTGTGTTCTTTTCCGACAACCATTTTTGTTTTTGAGTCGATTGCGCGGATGAACCCGTTCCCGATGTCTGTGTGGAGCCGGAATGCGAAGTCCAGCGCGGTTGATTCGGGCGGCATGAGGTAGCAGTCGGGGATGTAGTTTCCGTGCTGGTCTTGTAGTTTGCCTCCTGCGGGAAAAACTGCAAAGTATTTGAGTATGTCAAAAACCGTTGTGTCAAGGATTTGCTGTATGCCGGTTGAGCCAAATTTTTCCAAAACGTTTGTTTTGATGTATTCAATGCCTTTTTTTTGCTTTTCGTCGACTTGTTTTAATTCAGCAAACGTTTTGTTTCCTGGCTCGTATTCTATTGCGCCTTCTTTGGCCGCACGCTTGAGCACAAGTTCTGAAACCGCACTGCACCCAAACACTTTGAGGTGGGGGAATTTTTTTTGGATCCTTTCGGCGTTTTTTTCAGCGCCAGGCAAGTCAATCTTGTTTGCGGCAATCACGATTGGCTTTGAGGACTGCCGCAAATTTGTTGCAAATGTTTCCTTGTCCTGTTCGCTCCACTGGAAAAATTTTTTTTCAGTCAGTTGGCCCTTTATCAGCGCATGCTCGATTGTTTTATCAGTTGCGCCGATTCCTGACAAATTTTGCTGCATTGCTTCAAGCATTTTTGCCTTCGAGTCAACTGGTAGTTTTCCGAATTTTACCCAGTTTTTTTTGATTATCCCCAAAAACCATGCGTCGATTTCTTTTTCCAAAAATTCGACAAAATTTACCGGGTCAAAGCTGCCGGCCCCCACGCTTTCGCCCTTGTCGTTTGTCGAACCGCTTGCATCCACGACGTGAATCAAACAATCTGCCTTGCTCAGGTCACTTAAAAACTGGTTTCCCATGCCTTTCCCTTCGCTTGCGCCCGGCACCAGCCCTGCAACGTCGATTATTTCTATTGGAACAAAGCGCGTGCCGTTCTTGCAGTAGCCGGTGCGTGGATTGCACTGTACTCCAAATTCCTTGTCAATGCATTTGACGCGCACAAAACCCATTCCCTTGTTTGGCTCAATTGTCGTGAAAGGGTAAGATGCCATCGGGGCGTTTAAGAGGGTTGCGGCGTTGAAAAACGTGCTTTTCCCACTTGAGGGTGCGCCTACTAAGCCTATTTGCATTTTTTCACTAATGATTTTTTGCCGGAAATTTTATTAAAGCAGTCAGCAGGGGGATAAATGGTGTATTTTGAATTGAATACATTTAAATATTTTATTATCTAAATGTTTGTTATGGGTACAATTACTTTGAATGTTAGGGATAAAGCTGAAGAAAAATTCAGGAAAACAGCGCAAATAAAGTTTGGAATGGGGAAAGGCAGTTTGGGTAAAGCGGCTTCAACTGCCTTTGAACAGTGGGCTGACAGGGAAATGCATGGCAGTGAAGCCAAATTGCTTGAGCTTTTAGAGGAAGGATTTGAAATGGGCAAAATAAAGTATAAGCACAGGGCAGAGCTTCATGAACGATGAATTTTTTGTTGATACAAATATTTTAGTTTACGCCTTTGACAAAACAGAAAAGCAAAAGCATAAAATTGCACAAGAGCTACTAAAGGACGTGACTTTTGGGAAAAGAAACGGGGTTGTTTCAAACCAAGTCCTTGGGGAGCTTTTTGAAGCGCTGACCAGAAAACTTGAACACCCGATAGAGAAAAACACTGCTCAACTAATAGTTAACGGCCTGATAGATTCGGTTCATTGGAAAAAAATAAATTACGCGCAAACTACTGTAAGCAAGGCAATTCATGCTTCCATTAATGAAAAAAAGCCTTTTTGGGATTCATTAATTGTTGAAACAATGCTGGAAAACCGCGTTTTTACAATATTGACCGAAAACACAAAAGATTTTTCCACAAATCTCATTAAGCCAATAAACCCGTTTAAAATGCCGCAAATGTTTTAAATCCAATAATTTCGCTGTTTTCAAATAGTGGTTTTGGAAATTATTGTCTCTCAAAAACCATTTATCCAGCCGACTTTAGCCGGTGGTTTTTGAGATGCCCATTTTGGCCAAAACTTTTTTAACATGCAATAGTTTATTTAGGATAACTGGCTTAAAAGTTTTTCAGGCAGCCATAGTCTAGTGGCAGGATCTGAGCTTCCCACAGCTGAAAAATCAGTTGGCAATTTTGTCCCGCTAAAGCGGGACTGGCTCCGCAATATCAGTTGGAACTAGCTCATGACGCGGGTTCGAATCCCGCTGGCTGCATTGGTGCATTAAATGAAAAATTTGTTGCCGTTCGAAAAACTCTTGTTGTCCGCAAAAACTGTTGCCGTAGTTGGCCTGTCGCGTGACGCGTCAAAGGAATCGCACAGCGTTGCAAAGTACCTGCAGGCGCACGGCTACAAGATAATTCCTGTCAATCCTGTTGCAGACGAGCTTTTGGGTGAAAAAGTGTTTCATTCGCTTTCAGAAATCAATTTGCCGGTGGACATAGTGAATATTTTTCGTCCATCAGAAGAGTGCGAGCCAATCGTGAAAGAGGCAGTGAAACTGGGGCCAAAACTGGTGTGGCTGCAGCTTGGGATTGAAAGCGTTTCTGCAAAAAAAATTGCCGAAAAAAGCGGCGCTGTTTTTGTGGAAAACAAGTGTATCCGCACTGTGCGCCGGCGCTTGGCTGGGGTTTAAAACAATTTTTCTTTATTTTTTCTTTATGGCGTCTCTTTGGGTCGAAAAGTATTTTCCCGCCGATTTTTCGCAGTTTGTGGGAAA
>CAYIER010000093.1:2210-3955 GCA_964362395.1 uncultured archaeon | reverse complement strand
ACTATCCCGTTTAATTCATTGTTTTTTAGCGGCGTGTTCTGTTCATAGGATTTTTTGAGGTTTTTGGTGAAATTGCTTAGGTTTTCAATCCAATTTTTGTCCAATTGAAAACCATGCATTGTTTTTTCAACTATTCCTTCCCGTTGCAATTCAACCAAGAGTTTATGCACGGCTTGATAGCTTCCGGAAAAATTAAATTCGCTTTTTAGCTCTAAAAAAATTTTTTTGGCTGTAAGCGGCCATGTTGATGAAAGAATGGAAATTATTTTTTCTTTGGAAGAATTGGTTTTGTATTGAAGTGTTGCGAAGTTTATTGCAAGCGTCATTTTTTCCCTTCTTTTAGATATTCTTCCCTTATCTGGTCCGCTAATTCTTCGTTTTTTGTGATTATGATGTTTATTTTTGCTTTTTCGTCTATCATTAGTTTGAAGTGGCTGTGGAGGTCGAATTCGGTGAGTTTTTTTGGTTGCCTGTTTTGGTGAAGCCATAATTTGCGGAATTTTGGCGGATACCATATTGTGCCAACGTAGTCTCCGCAGACCATTGTGTCGCAGAGTGTTGTGGCAACGTCTTTTACGCCGAGCTTTACTTTTGCGCCGTATTTTGAAAGCGTGTCTGCGAACATTTTGTCCAAAAAGTTTTTTTCGCTTGCAAATGCATGCCATTGGGGGAGTGTTTGCTTTAATCCCTCATAGTCTTCGTCTGTTAGGCCGATTATTGAGTAAACGTTTCGCCAGAGCGCAATGTTTGGCTTTTTTTGCGAGTTTGGCAGCAGGAAGAATCCGTCAATCAAAAAGCGGGCTGTTTCACGGATTCCTGTGAGTGAAACGTTTGCGGTTCCGTGCTTTTCAAGGTCCAGCAAATAATTGTTCCCTGCTTTTTTCAGGTAAGAGTTTTCGAGGTTTGAGCCAAATGTTTTAACCTGCTTTATCCACTGCTTGTTTAGTGAATATTTTTTTTCTTCGCGTAAAAGCACTTTTTCTAAAACGAGTTGCTTTAACAGCTTGTGCGCGGCTTGGTATGAAATGTCTGTTGCGAATTCTTTTTTTAGGCGGTTGAAAATCTGCTTTGCTGATAACGGGAATTCTTGCCCCAAAACTAGGACTATTTTGTCTTTTGTTGAGGCACTGTTTTTGCTTAACTGGGTTGTGGCAAGGTTAAAGGTCATTTTCTCTGATTATATTTATTTGCAGCAAAACTCCTTTAAATTCAACTTTTTGGTTGATTTTTTGCAAGTCTTTATACAGTATCGCTTTCGATTATTTTATTTATCATTGCAATGGTTGCGGCGAGTTTTTCTGCTCGTATTTTGCCGATTTTCTTGATGGTCAGTTCTTTGTCTATTTTGAGTATGTTTTCGGTTTTGATACAGCATTGGGTGAATAGTTTTCCGCCTTCAATGTCATCATTTGAAAGGTGCAGGGAATATTTGTCCCTCGAAATGTTTGATGTAACGCCAACTACTAAAATGTCTTCGGAGTGTTCGTTGAATTCTTTGTGGCTTATTACAATAACTGGCCTGACTTTGTTGCCTGACTGGTCAGAGAATGGGAATGGCACAAGCAGTATGTCTCTTTGCTCTATCAAAGGTATTTGCCCCATGCTTTGTCATCCTTCTTGTTGGTCCAAATTTTTTCCATGGATTTTTGTGCCAAAACATTCCAGCCAATTTTTTCCTTGCGGTTTCTTTCAAGCCGTTTCATAATGGCTTTAGTGGTGCACTCTGATTTTAAATGGCTTTTCTT
>CAYIER010000093.1:0-2200 GCA_964362395.1 uncultured archaeon | reverse complement strand
CTTTTTTGCCTTGACAAGCTGCACGATTTTGTTCCTGATGGTTGTTTCCGGGAATTTTAGTTTTTCTTTTAATTTTGCAATGCTTATTGGTTTTTTTGCAAGGAACAATATGCCTTTTTCGAGGCAGAGGTCGAGCAGTTCCTGTTTTTTTTCGAATTTTATTTTTTCCTTTTCTTCAAGGACTTCAAGCGTGTTTAATGCGTCAAGGCAGAATAGCCTTTCGCTGGTGTCGTGTTGTCTGCCAAGTTCGTGCATGAAGTATCCCCAATTTGGCTTTTGGTGCCGGATTATTGCCGCAACGTCTTCGAGGTCCCCGTCCCTTTCAGTGATTGATTTGAAGAGGATTATGTCTTCTGACCGCAAGAATTTTACGGAGAGGTTGCCTTTTTTTTGTTCCAGCGAGTGGTCAGCCATGTTTTCACTTAATGTTAGGGCATTGCAGACTATTTTGGTAAAAATGTCGACTCTGGGTTTTTTGGGGTGCACGAGTATTGCGTTTGGGTTCATTTTTTTGTAAGGCGTTTCCGGGTTTGAAAGGTTGCCAAAACCCATTTTTTTGAGGGCTGCTGTCAGTGCCTCAAAATCTTTTTCATTTTTGACAACGATGTCAATGTCTTTTGTGGCTTGCTTGATTCCTTGCAGGGCCAGGTTGCATCCGCCTATCAGGAAAATTTCCAGCGGCTTTTCAATGGTGTTTCCGATTTCCAATAGAAGCGCTTCAAGGTCTTTTGCTGAAAATTTTTGTTTTGTTTTTAACCCGTACATTTGGGCTATGCGCGTGAATTCCTGCCATGGCAGGAACTTTTCTTTTTCCCTTACTTCCCTTTTGTCAAGGTATGCGAGGCAATCAAAGAAAAGCAGCATCACTTTGAATTCAATTGACAGTTGGATTATTTTTTTGTTTTCCATTTCGCCCTTGTTTTTTTCGTAAAATGCCAGGCACATGGCTATGTCTTTTTTGTTTTCGCTTGCCGCAAGCGCGTGCACAAAAATTTCCTCAATTGAAACAATGTGTTGTGGTTCAACATAGTAGTCATTAATGGTTGCATATTCTATTCCATGCATGGCAAACATTGAGAATGCCGTAAGCGTGCCGTTTGCGCTGGCACCCAAAGGAACTTTTTTTAGCCGTGTGCTGTTAGAGAAGACAAGCGCTGCATAGGGTTCTATCCCCTCAAGGTTGGCTGTTTTCTTCAATTCGTCGGCCAGTTTTTTGACTTCCCCGTTAAGTGCAAATTTTTTGTTTTCCGTGAAAACTGCCCCTATTCCGCTGAGGCTTTTTAGGAGGCGGGCGGCTTGCACTTCAGAAAGCCCAGTGGCGGCTGCAATTTCTTGCTTGCTCTTTGGTTCGGAAAGTGACATTATTATCGTTTCGCGGCTGTCAAGGAGTATTTTTTCCGGTGCAAAAGCAAAGGACAGGCGGAGCATTTGCTGTGCAGCCGGGTTCCTTGCTATCCTGATAGTTTTTCCGTCCCGTTCAACCAGTTTTTTTTGTTCAAGTTCCTTTACTGCCCTTGAAGCGCTTGAATTGCCGGTGTTCAATTTTTTGGCTATTTGGCTGACTGAAAACCCGCTGCCTTGCGCTAAAAGCTTTATTGTGTTCAAAGAAACCAATTTCATAATTATCATTTAAAGCAAAAAGTATATAAACAATTGCTTAAAATGATAATGGCGGTGTTGGGTGTGTGTTAAATTCCATGAATGCATTGGATACATTTTATTCAACCGTTTGGTTGATTTTTGTTCAACCTAAGGTATATTAAGCCCGGAAACGGGGGTTATTTATTGGTTCACGGAAATTCGTGATTCCGTATTTGGCGGGTTTTTTTTTGGCTGAATTGGATAGGGTAAAGTGGCTTTTTGCAGTTTTTTGCGTTTTGTTGGCGCTTGCAGCAATCGTTTTTTTGCAGGTTTTCCCAAAGCAGGGCTTTTTGACTGGCTTGCTTGTGGGGCAAAAGGCTGGTTCTGAGAGTGATGGTTCGAATTGGGGCGGCATTCAATCCCCCACCGGCAGCCAGGTTTCTGAATATTCTTTTGGCTTGGTTTCCGGCAATGATGTTTCTTTAATTAAAAGCGCCCCCGCTTCTGGTGTTTCAGCCAAATTCACAAATCCTTTGCCGCCAAATAATGCTTTGGCGCCTGTTGCTGGTGAAATTGGTTTTGCCGGAAAGCCCTGCGGCGAGTTGCCTTTTTTTCTTTT
>CAYIER010000092.1:0-4137 GCA_964362395.1 uncultured archaeon | reverse complement strand
GCACCAAATCACAGCCGTTTTCAAGCACCTGCTTTTTCAATTCAACCTGCACGTGCGACAAGTAACCCACAATTTTTGCATCCGGGTTTTGTTTCTTTACCGCAAGCACTGCCTTGGCGCCAAATTTTTCCAAATCAACAATGGCTTGCCCTGCGCCAAAAATTTCGCCGGCAGTTTTGGCAAAAACAACTTCCACGCCCGCCTGCTTCCCGGTTTCGGCAATTTTTGCCTTAAAAAAAAAGGTCTGTGACAAGGGCAAAACACGGCATGGCAAATGGCTTTTTTGACCCAAAACCTTTAAATATCCTCGATTTCAAATATAACTATTGCGTGAAATTTGTTTCAATTGTTTTGGAGGTTGAATTAAAGTGAATCAAGAAAGCAAGGCAGTAACAAAAGAACAGCTAATCAGCAAGGACATGCTTATAGGCGAAGTTGTCGAAAAATACCCGCACGCAGCCAGTGCAATGACATCTTATGGGCTCCACTGTGTCGGATGCCACGTCAACCCGTACGAAACAATCGAACAAGGGGCATTAAGGCACGGAATGCCAATGGACATGCTTGAAGAAATGATGCTGGAAGTAAACAAAATCGCAAAAGATGGGCCAAAAGAAGCACACAAGCACTCACACAAAGAAACACAAAGTGAAAAGGTTTCAATTACCGAATTTGCCGCAAAAAAAGTTTCAGAATACATGAAGCAAGAAGGCACTACCGGCGCGGGGCTCCGAGTTTCAGCTTATCCGGGCGGATGCGCAGGATACCAGTACGCGCTGGAATTTGACAATGCAACAGAAAACGACCTAGTATTTGACGAGTTCGGCGTTAAGGTGATTGTCGCAAAAAACCAGCTGGAAATGCTTTCAGGAGTAACAATTGACTTCCTTGAAGGCCTGCAGGGAACAGGGTTCAAAATCGAAAACCCAAACGCAACCGGCTCATGCGGCTGCGGCAAGTCCTTCCACTAAGCCGTCACGTCCGGCTGGTACGGGTGCCATTTCGCTTCGCTCAATGGCAATGGCCACGCAAGCCATCACGTCCCCTTACAGGGCAAGCGGCTGGTACGAGTACGTGTCCCGCCAGAAGACGGAACGATAATATCTCTTTATTTTTATGGCCAAAAAAAAATCAACTAGCAGAAGTGGAGCCAGCAGGCATTTTGTCTACAGGAAAAATGTTTGTTTAAAAACAGTTTCAAATATAGGGGAATTGGAAAACCATGAAAAAAATTTCAGGCCTATTGTTTGGCACGCCAGGAATACCGCAGAGCACTAACCCATACAACACAATTGAAGGGGTTTTGCAGGTAAAAAAACTCGGCCTGTCCGCAATGGAACTGGAATTTGTCCACTCGGTGAATGTTTCACCGGAAAAAGCCCCGCTAGTGAAGGAAACCGCGCAAAAAAACGGCGTCACACTCACCTGCCACGGCCAATACTACATCAACCTGAACGCGCTGGACAAAAAAAAGCTTGAAGCCAGCAAAAAAAGGGTTGTTCTTGCCGCGACAAGGGCATTTGAATGCGGCGGGTGGAGCATGTGCTTTCATCCCGCATACTATCTTGGAATGGGGCCAAAAAAAGTTTTCCAGACAGTAAAAATTGCTTTAAGCGAGGCCTCAAAAGAACTCAAAGACAACGGCATAAACATCTGGTTGAGGCCAGAAACCGCCGGAAAGCACGTTCAGTTCGGTTCAATTGAAGAATTGTGCGAACTAAGCCTTGAAATAGAAAATGTGCAGCCATGCATTGACTTTTCCCATTTATATGCGCGCTCCAACGGAAAACTTAACACATTTGACGATTTTTCACAGGTGCTTGCACAGGTTGAAAAAATGCTTGGAAAAGAGGCGATTGAAAACATGCATATCCATGCACAAGGAATCCAATTCACCGAAAAAGGGGAAAGAAAACACCTGCCGTTTAATGAGTCAAAATTCAATTACAGGGAACTGTTGAAGGCATTGAAAGAATTTCGGGCAAAAGGAGTTATCATCTGCGAAAGCCCGTTAGTAGAAGAAGACACACTGGTGCTTCAAAAGGCATTTAATGAAATTAAATGATTTTTTATGGCATTTGCATAAATTTATGAGTGAATCCGATGGATGAAAAGGAACTGAAAAAAATCATTGAAGCAGCCCTGTTCATGTCGCCTGCATCAATTTCGGTTGATTCGCTTGCAAAGATTTCAAACAACACAGTGGCGCAGGTCCGGGTTACCTTAAACGAGCTCGTGCACGATTACGAAGAGCACGACAGCGCACTGGAAATAATTGACAACGAAAGCGGAATAAAAATGGCTGTAAAACAGGAGTACTTGGCGCACGTTGCTCCCCTCTCAGCATCGCCGGAATTCAACCACGGAGTCATGAAAACACTTGCATACATTTCATTCAAGCAACCGGTAAAGCAGACCGAAGTAATAAAATTCCGCAACAACAAAGGATACGACCACATCAAACTGCTTGCAGAGCGCGGCTTCATCAGGAGAGAAGCAATCGGCAAAAGTTACATCATTTACACGACAAAAAAATTCCTCGAATACTTCGGGCACACAATAAAGCAAAACCAGCAAAAACAATAGGCAATGATGAAGTCACTGCTTTTTTCCCATCACAATTTCCAGCACGCCGTTCTTGAACGTGGTTTTTGAAATCACAGGCACAACTTCCGGCGAGAGAAAAAATTCTTTTTTTACCTGCCTTGCCTTTCCGCCAAAAATCACAAGGCGGTTGTTTTGAATTTTCAATTCAAGCTCGCTCCTTTTCACGGATGGCAATTCTACTGTAAAAATCACCTGCGACCGGTTTTCTGAAACGCTGCTCAGGCTCTCCGCAGGAAAAAATTTCTGGTTCATGGACGCAAATCTGTTCCCGATGCTTTCAATCCGAAGGTACCCTGACTCATCGCACTTCAGCGAAAAATTCAGCTCAATCGGCTTTTCAAGGTCAATTTCGTCCACGTCAAGCGATTCCTCAATCAGTTCAGCAAGAATCAATTCAAGTTCTTCAAAATCAATCGGGTACTGGCCAAACTGCTGCTTGCGAATCCAACTTTCCATTCCAATCACCAATTCAGAATTTTTTTCTGAAACTTTTCCGCCAGCAAATTCTGCGACGTGAGCCAACTTTTCCGCACAATGTCCGGAAAACTATTATTGTGTTGTAAATAATTCTTTAAAAACATAATTGTTTGTTCGTCGTGCGAGTAGCCGCTGCCGATTTTCCCAAAAACTTTTTCAATTTCCCCAATTTCCTTGTCGCGCAAAACTTTTGCAACAACCGATGCGGCACTGACTATCGGATAATTGACATCAGCCTTGTGCTCGGACCTGATTACCGTTTCAAACGAAATGTATTTTTTGATCCTTTGCGCAAAATTTGCTTCCAATATGTCAGGGCTGTCCACAAAAACAATGCCAGGTTTTTTTTCAAGCGAGTTCAACAGCTCCCCCGCCATCATTGCCTCGATTTCGTTAAGCGACCGGCGCACCATGAGCTCGTCAAGCTCTTTTGCAGGCATTACTTTGAAATTATAGGAATGCACCGTGCTTTTGATCAGCGGAAAAAGCTCTTCCCGCCTGCTTTTTGAAAGCTGCTTTGAGTCCTTCACGCCAAGTTGCAGCAGGCCGTGCTCTTTTTTTTTGTCAATGCACGCAACCGCCATCACCATGGGCCCGACAACCGGCCCCCTGCCCGCCTCATCAATCCCCGCAACCAGCATTATTATCGTATCTAATAAGCAGATTGCGTTTAAAAAAACGGCTGGCTCCGTTTATACCCTTACGGGCACAGGCACGCCAGATGTGTCCCGTCTTTGACGGGACGATAATATCCAATATAATGCCAGATTACTATAAAAAAACTGCTGCGTCAGTTTTAACAAATTGGCAGTTGAATAATCGCCATATTTTCTTTGCCAATTTGTTACACCGCAGACTTGCCCCATCTTTGATGAGGAGATAATATCCGTCAAAAAGCAAAATATGAACTATTAAAAAAAATATCAAAATGAAAAACAGGTGGGAAAAAAGTTTCCATATAAAAAAATTATTTTATAATCAGTTTAAATAAAATAAAAGAAGTGGGATAGGGGGCGCGGCCCCCTATGACCCCCCGTTGCGCCTCGCTCCCCC
>CAYIER010000091.1:0-4142 GCA_964362395.1 uncultured archaeon | reverse complement strand
GGGTTCCTTAGTTGAACTCAGATAATTGCCCAAATCATGTAAGCGCCAAGCGCAAGCAAGAGCAATCCAATCAACAGCTTCATCAGCCCGCGGTGCTCTTTTCTGAATTTTTCCAGATGCTCTGAAGAAGCGCCAATATAAACAAGACCAATTATTACAAACAATGGAATGATAAACACAAGATTGTACAGCAAAAGCAACGGGATGGCTTGTGCATACTGGCCGGTTGAAATCATTCCAAGGATTGCCAAGTACGGGGCGCCAGTGCATGGAAGCTCTACAAAAATCACAAACACGCCCAGCAAAAAGGCAACTGCAAGGCTCAAAACAGGGTGAGTTGTCTCCATTTTTTCCAAATAACCCGCATAAACTTTTATCCTTTCAGCTCCGCCAGGCAGCATCTGCAGTGTAAACCCTTTCCCGTACCAAAAATAGTCCTTTATTTCAAGGAGCCCAGCAACAACCGCAATTATTGCTGCAAGCCAGTAAAAAGGGACTGAAAGCCCCGTGGTTCTTGCAAAAGCAAGAATTCCAAGGCCCATAAAAAAATAGGTTATGTAAACCGCTGCAATGTAAACCAGCCCGGCAACAAGCATCCGCTTTTTGTTCTTAAAGACCC
This sequence comes from uncultured archaeon, assembly GCA_964362395.1. Taxonomy (GTDB): domain Archaea; phylum Iainarchaeota; class Iainarchaeia; order Iainarchaeales; family GW2011-AR10; genus JACPKT01. The sequence goes on along the minus strand of CAYIER010000091.1, from coordinate 3,523 downwards.
TTGTCATGTATGCCAAAAGAAAAATCAAAACGCCAAAAACGCAGGGGTTAATGCTGTCGGCCAAAGCAGTGACAATTATCAGCCACAAACTCAGTTCCTGCACCACCATAAAAACACACTTAACTTAGGCACTCGGCAGGCATTGGCGTAGGAGTTGCAAGATCCTTATTTGGGGCATAAAACGCATCAATTTCGTTTCTGATTTCACAAACCCCTTTTCCTTCAATAGACATTTGCTTTGCCTTTTTTGCAATATCCAGGCAAACAGAACAGGTTGTGCCGTGCTTGTCAAAGTCACCGTTGTCGCGCCAAAAACAATGCCTTGAATGCAAATGCCCTTCAAACTTGCACCCGCAATAACACGGAATCTTTTCAAGCAATGCAGCGCCATCAGGAGTCTTTGCCCATTCATACATTCCCCGCACCTCACCAGTCACATGGGCAGGTATTTCTGCTTTAGCGGTTTCAGTTGAAAGAAAAAAATACGCAATACCGCCAACAACCAAAAGCACTGCAACAAGCGCAATTGTTTTTTCTTTATTCACCAAAATCGCCTTCAGAAAAAAAACTCAAGTATATAAAACAAAAAAATCACTGCAAGGCTTGCCAAAGAACTTTTCCACGCTAGATCCTTGAAAGAAATTTTTCCAAGAGAAGTTTTTTCTTTCAGCAAAAAACCGGCCAAAAGAAAAGCAATGGCAACCAAAACCGCCTTGCCAATCCAGTGGTGCCCAAAAACTGACGCCAGCAAAGCCTTGAACGGTTCAACTAGTTCGCTTAAAATAACCAATAGCGCAAGCAAAATCGCGCTTGCACTTGCACCCGCATAAAAATTGAATTTTGCCATCTCAAGCACCAGCCCCCATTTTAACAATCCTTCCAAAAATCGCAATCAAAAAAGAAACCACAAGCAGCAATATCCACCATTTTTTGCTTTCCGCCTCTTTGCCGTCAAATACTAACAGGGTGGCAACAGTTGCAACCACTGGCAAAAGCAGCCCCCAATGCTCTTTTGTTTCCATAATAATGGAATGAGCCCAAGGCCACGCCCCTGCTTTAATGACAGTTTTTGTTGCAGGGTAAAAAGTCAAATAAAGCAAACCCGCAGGCAAAAGCAGCAGCCAACTGATTGCAGCAGTAATCGCCGACACCGCCTTTAGCCACTTGGGCTTTTCTTTCAGGTTAACCAGAATAATTATAGGCAGGACAACCAGGCCCACACCAAGCAATAAATGCCCAAAATATGCCAAATCACGCAATTTTAACCACTAAATTTTAATAGCAGGTTTTACTATATTAAAATGGCAGTATAAAAAAGGAAAGTGGTTTTATGGTTTGTTTTGTGTTCGAGGGCATGCATTTGCTTGGAAAAAAATTTTCAATGACGCTATTAAGCGAAATAAGGGAAAACACAAACACCCGCTTCAACCAGTTGCTTCGAAATTCAAAAACAACCCCGAAGCTTTTGTCAATCAGGCTAAAAGAACTCGAAAAAAACGGGTTCATAAAAAAAAACCCAAAAAACAATTATATTATCACGCCAAAAGGAAAAGATTTCTTTGAAATTGTTGAAACCGCAAAAAAATTTGCAGCCAAATGGAACAAATTTCCGCACGCCAGCCTAGAGGCAAAATGCAGCGAATGCGGGCTGTTTTTGAAAAGCTAAATGCACTTCATTGAAAAAATTTTAAAGACAAATCCAAAATTTAAAATCAAATTAACTTGAACCTGCAGCCGAATTTATGAAAAAAAACTTGAACCACGAATTCAACTTGTGAAAAAAATAAACTAAGGATGGCTTAAAAAAACAATAATTGACCTTACAATCCTGATGCTTGTGGCAAAGTTTAAATTAGGTTTTATGGATAGTTTTGTTATGCTTTCTTTGACAGCCATTATTTCAAAAGACGAGGACATGTTTGTTGCAAAGTGCCCTGAAATTGGCACGGTCAGCCAAGGCAAAACCATTGATGCCGCCCTAAAAAATCTTAAAGAAGCAACCGAGCTTTACCTAGAAGAGTTCCCAATAAAAAAAGTTTCAAAGCCTTTTTTGACCACTTTTGAGGTTGCTGCACTTGCAAAAGCTTAAGAAAACTTCAGGAATAGAGTGCATCAAAATTCTCTGCAACAAATTCGGCTTCCAAGCAGTTAGGCAAAGAGGAAGCCACGTCGTACTGAGAAAAGAAACTCCAAACGGCCCAATTGGAACAGTTGTCCCGCGCCACAAAGAACTAAAAATCAGCACGCTAAAAGACATTTTGTCCCAAGCAAAAATAACTGAAGAAGAATTTTCAGAATACCAATAAGGCTTATGAAAAAAGAACAAAAATTTTGCCCAAATTGCGGAAGCACTGACTTGAAAATTGTCTTTAATCCATCCAAAGTTGAGTCAGCACTTTTTTAGGAAATGCACTGCAATAAATGCGGACGCGACGACTTCATTATCATAGGAAAAGAAAACGCAAGAAAAGCAGTTGAAAAAAATACCGGAAAAACAAATCAAAGCAGCTTAGAAACCCCCAACCGGCTTGCCTCTACTACTATTTGTTTTTTATTTGATGAATGCGTTTATTTTAGCATGTTGTCTATTGTTGATTTGGAATCAATGGGTTTTTTGAGGTATCATGCTCAACTGTTGCTTCATGACAATCATTTTATTTTAATGGTAAAAAATCAGTCAAAAGCTCAATTTGGGGAGCGCATGAATAGAATAGCTCAAACTTATGCCATTTCTCGTGAGCAGATTACAAAAGCAGTATTTTCATTTCCCCAGTTTGCGGGCTTAGACCATTCTCGGGTTGTTGCTGATTTGACGAGGGTTTATGGTGTTTCTCGTGAGCAGATTACAAAAGCAGTTTTTACACATCCCCCGTTTGCGGGCTTAGATCATTCTCGGGTTTTGCGTCAAGCTGAAAGGATCGGAAAATCTTTTGGCTTTAACAGGGAAAAAATTTCTGAAATGCTTTTGGCTCACCCGCCAATGGCAGGATATTCACAAAGAAGAAATCTTGCAGCAGTTGATGCATTCAGGAACGCGGCAAAAAGAACTGGCGTAAGCCTTACTGCACAGCAGGCAATGCAAATGTACTCAAAAATGTTCATGACTTCTCCTTATCCAGAAAAAGGTTCAAAAAAAAGAGAAACCTACTTTACAAGACAAAAAAAACCAAAATTAAGCAGGCTCGGGCAACTTGTGGAAAAAAGATTGAAAAACATAAGAAGGCCAAGATAATTCAGCTCAACACCAGCAGAATTTTTTTCACCATTTTTTTCACTTCAAGATTTCCAAATAGCCTTAAAAAACCGTGCCACCCATATTTTAGACAATTGACGAATTATTGGGTGACTTGGTTTGGAGAGCATTTTAGGCCGGAAACTGAAAAATCCTGAAAAAAATGGCATAAAAAAGGTGTTAAAGCAGGGGCAAAGATATTCAATCGTGGAACTAAAAAACCATGAAAAAATTTACTTGCTTGAAGATTTTCCGCAGATTTCTGGACAAGAAGAGGAACTGGTAAAAAAT
>CAYIER010000090.1:0-4184 GCA_964362395.1 uncultured archaeon | reverse complement strand
CGGCCAGTGAGAGGAGCATGAGTGCGAGGAGCGGAATTTTTGTGGTTGTTCCTTCCCTCTTGTTTGCCAAAAAATAGCTGCTATTTGGTTTTGTCTGCATTTTTTTGCACTCTCCCTTTGTGGCTTTTTGAAACTGTTCAGTAGAAATTTCAGCACGCCAATAGTAGTGAACCGCGCTTGGCTTTAAAAGGGCTTTTCTTTAGTCAGCGTTTAGGCGGGTTAGTCAATGCAAACGGCTTGTTTTTTGAAAAAAATGCTTTTAGGGGTTGTTTGTAAAGGCGTTTTTTTGGAACTTCTCTTCAAAAGTGCATTGGTTTAAAATCATTTCATGCCTTGTTTTTAAAAGAAACCCAATCTTAGTCAAAAAATGCCTTTGGAAATAAAAACTGACTAAAGGTTTTTTGTGGCAATCAGTGGTGCGTGGTTTTTTTTGGATTACTTTGCTTGGTATCAGAAATTTGGCTATCCTTTTGACCCATTAAGCATCAAGCCCACCACTGAACTTGTTGCCCGTGAAAAAGAAATCGAAATCCTTTCAGAAAACGCTGTATCTGGCAGCATAGTCATTTTAAGCGGCGACGCAGGTCTTGGGAAAACCTCGCTTTTGAGGGCAGTTGAAAAAAACTTCGAAAAAGACAAAGGTTTTCGCGTTAAGTACGTTTCTTTGCTGGATGGCTTTGCGGAAGTAAAAAAAGCCTGCTCTCCGCCAGGCCTCTTTGAATCGGCCCTTGTCTGGATAGGTTTTTTGGGCAAGCAGAAAAAAATCCTTTTGGTTGACGAGTGCCAGTTGATGCAGTTCAATCAGGCAGAAAATTTGCGCAACCTATTTGACTGCGACAATATCCACTCGATTGTGCTTTCGTCTGGCGAAAAAAACAACTTAAACCTGTCTTTGAGCTTTAAAAAAAGGGTGGGCGAGCAATTGTCACTCCCCCGATTGTCTGTGGGTGAACTGAAAAAAATGCTCAAAAAAAGGCTTAACGTGGTAAACCCGCTTTCAGAGGAAACAGTTGACTACATTGCAAAAATTTCTGACGGCAACCCGCGCCAGTTTTTAATGAACTGCAAAAAGGTCCTGATAAAAGTCCACGATTTTTTCAATACGGAAAACTCTGTCTTGCCGGCAAATGCAAAGGAAATCATCGGCAGCCAGCAGGCGGCAGTGGCAGAGGAAAAACCAGCTGACCCAGTTCACCTTGAACATTCTCTTGGAAAACTCACCCCGCTCCAGACCGCAATCCTTGAACAATTAAACCACGGGCCTGCAAGCCTCAAAGAGCTCTCATCGCTCACCGGTTCCTCTATCGGCACTATCGGAAAACAAATATCGGTGCTATCGCTTAAGGCAAAAAAAGAGTACATGGCAAGAAAAGGCGTTACGGAGCCATTGATAAAAAAAGACAAAGACAGCCCGATAACAATCTATCACCTGACAGAAACCGCAAAAAAACTGTTTGGCGCACAAGAATGATACATTATTATTTTTCCAAGACAGTTATTTTTTTAGATGACAAAAAGATGGCCAAAAAAACCAAAAGAAACAATTGCAGGCAGGGCAAAGAGGGCTTATTCTGGGGAACGCCTCGCGCGTTTAAGGGGCATGGCTGAAAAAATTATTAATGCAAAATTAAACGAATTAATGAAAAAAATTTCTGATGCAAATCAAGAATTCAACACGGCAGTGCAAAGCAAGGCAGGAACACGGGGGTGGAAGTCAACACTGGCAAGGCAAGAGCACCAATTGGCAGTGATTCGCGCGAATGTAAACGACTTGAAGGCACGCAGGGAATATGCTCTTGCATTTATTGAACTAGAAAAAAGGTTTGGAAAACTGATTTCGTTTGGCCAAGAAATGCTTGAAATGCAAAGAGCAGAACTTCGCGACACAACAAGAGAGCTAAACCAAGCCCTAAAAGCCCTTGTGGGGGTTGAAAAAAAAGTGCGCAAAACAAGGGCAAGATGGGGAAAAGATTTTTCTGTCTTGCATAGATTTATCAGAAAAAATCCTGGGTTAAAAACAAGGTTTGACGGCCTCAGGTTAGCCGTCAAAACTGCTTTGCAGAGAAACAGAGAGTCGAAAAAACACATTGCTAACGAGATTTCATATATTCAATATAAATATTATAACTTAAAAATTTCTGTCAAAGAATACCAGCAACAGCTGATATTGTGGGAACTTGCAATGGCAGTTGAAGAAACCGAAGTTGCACAAGCAGAAGAAAATTTTTGGATTTTTTGCCACCGGATTGCAACAGAACACATGCCTGAACTTGGGACCTCGCAAAGCTTCATTAACGAAATTGCAAGGCGCAGGCACAATGCGACCGAAAAAAAAATAAACGCAAAAAAGAAAAGCGCGGGTAACCTGTAGTGAATTTAAATAAATCAAATCCGTTCCATTTTTTTGAAATTTTTTAAGTAATTCGGGTCTGTACTGATTTTTGCTGAAAATAATTTTTCGAAAGGTGCAAATTACATTTTTATCCCTGTTTTGTTTGCTTCTTGCACTATGCCAATTTGGCTTGCTTTTTGCTGGAATTCTTTTGGGGTGTAACAGAGGGCCTCCAAGGATTCTTCTTCGTTCCAATAATCGTATACCTTTGCTGTCCTGTCAAAAAACTTGATTCCTTCAAAAATTTTGCTTACAATGACCAAATCATAGTCAGAGTTTTGAAGTTCGCTGCCTTTTGCCCTTGAGCCAAAAAAAATTATTTTTGCGTCCTTAAAGTCTTTTCTGAGTTTTTTTGCAAATTTTGCAATCACTTGTTGGTTTGTTTTTCGCTCCATTCGAACACCTCTTTTGCTTTTTCCAAAAGCTCTTTGGCTATTTCGCTATCATATGCGTCTTTTGGAATGGCATTTGCCGCATCAGGATACCTTGTTTGGATGTAATGCGGGTTTAGCTTTTTGCAGGCCGAAATAATGCTTTCCGGGGCATTAAGCTCTCTTGCAATTGCCATCAAATTATGCAAGGGAGTAATTTTCCTTTTTTCAAAAATGTAAGCCGCTTTCAAGGCCTTTTCTGCTGCTTGCTGGCAATAAAAAGCACAAGCATAATATGTGTCCTTCGAAAAAAGAATTTTTGCAGTTTCAAGGTCATCCTCTGCAGAATTAAGCCAATCAAAAACCTCTTTCCTCATAAAAAAACTACTGCCAAGCTTTTTTTTAAATAGAACTACAGGATAATAATTGCAATTTTTACCATTGCACCATTAAAGAAACTCGCCCCCACAGGGCAAGCAGTAAAAAGTGCAAATCTGTAAACTGACGGAACAATGCTGGACAGTTGTTTTAAACGTTGCTCCCTTCAAATTGCTAAAATTGGCCTAATGTGGTTTGTTTTTCAGAAAAGTTACGTTTAAAAGAAGCGGCTTGGCATATTAATATATTGTCTCCCCGGATTTGCTTTGGCAACGCCGGGCTACATTTTTATTGCGTTAAAAAGTTGAATTGGTGTATTTTATGGAAAAGAAAAGAGTGAAGGTAAGGATTTGGAAGGAAGGAAAAACCGTCTTGGTTAGAAGTGACGAATTTCATATCAATACTCATGGAAAAAATTTGGATGATGCGCTAAAAAATTTTGAAGAAGCTTATTTTTCGGTTATCGAGCAAGGCAATCAAGGACGCCAAAAAACATTGCAAAATGCTATGTTGGTTATTGAATATCCCATAAAATCAAACGAATCTAAACAACCAACCTATCTTGCAGAATTAAAAAACCAAAGAAAAATTGAAGAGCAGGTGTTTTTGGAAAAAGCCGGCGGTGATGAAGAAAAGGCTTTTTCTTTGTGGCTTAAAGAAGTGGAAAAAACTGCTGAAAAACACGAGACCCCAAAGTGGTTGGAAAATGCAAAACGCCCTTTGTGATACTTCTGTTTTCTTGCCTCTTTGGACTTCATTGCCAACGCCTGAGCAAGAAATTTTTTCCAACCAGTTTTTTCAGAAAGGAATTGATTGTGTTTATTTTTTGAATGTGTGCGAGGCAACGCGTTCTGAAATAATCAATAAATACGCTTTTTTGCATGAAAATTATTTGGGCAAACTCAAAGAGTTTGCTGATTTGAAAAAATTAATCGAATTTGAAAACCCTTCAGAGCAGGATAAAAAAGAAACCCTTAACTTATTGAGAAAGGCGAGAAATTCTGGATATCAGTTGAGTTTTGTTGACTCACTGCTTCTTTATA
>CAYIER010000089.1:0-4233 GCA_964362395.1 uncultured archaeon | reverse complement strand
CTGCATGGGGACAGTGCACGCAAACTCTGCAAAAGAAACCATAATCCGGGTAACGTCCCCCCCAATGAACGTCCCGGAAGTAATGCTTTCAGGCCTGGACATAATAATAGTTGAACAAAGGCTGCACGACAAGCAAAAAGGGACGATTAGGAGAATAACGGACATTTCAGAAGTAAGCGGAGTGCTTGAGCACAAAACATCCACAAAAATGATTTACGAATACGACCACGTGGAAGACAAGATAAAGCGCACAAAAAACGAAATAAACTTTGTAAAAATCCTCCAAAGGTTCACGGGATGGACAAATGAAAGGATGGCCCAAGAAATAGAAAAAAGAAAAAAATTCCTGAAAAAAATAAACGACCAAAATATCCACAAAATGCAGGAAGTCCACGACGCATGCCAGGGCTTTATACTCAAAGAAGAAGAAGAGGTAAAGAATGCCACAGCTAGACGCATTGCGCAAAAAAATTGAGGAAAAAAAAGGGCAGCCATTCCGAAAACAGGAAGAAGAATACAGCGAAGCGACAATAGACATCGACGAAGTCGAAAACATAGTCAAGCAGATGAAAAAAAAATACAAAGAACAGGGAATAGCGTTTGAAGAACAAGACGAAGACATCAGCATGCTGCGCGGCATGGTCACCGGAACCCAAAGCCCCCAAATCACCACACAACCAATAGAAGACCTGGCCGAATTCCAGTCGCCATTGATAAGCAAACTCGGGCAGTTTTTCCTCACATTTGAATTATTGCTAAACCCGGTAATGAAAACCGTGAAAAGGTTTCCTGTATCAAAAGAGCTGGCATACATGCTTTACAGCGCAAACATGAACTATTCCCCACAACAATACATTGCGCTAAGCATTGCCGGCTCAACACTTGTGTTTTTCTTCATGCTGATACTTGGCCTCATAGGAAGCGTGTTTGTCGGATACAAACTCATTTTTGCATTACTTTTAGCGATAGGCACATTCATTTTCACTTTGATAATAATACTCATAATCCCAAAAAGCATTGCGCAAAAGCGCGGAGACGAAGTAAGCACAGAACTGCCATTTGCGCTCCGACACATTTCAACCGAACTACGCGCAGGGCTTGGATTATACAAAACACTCCAGACCGTTGCCGCCGCAGACTACGGGCTATTGTCAGAAGAATTCTCAAGGACAATAACAGAAATCGAGGAAGGCACCGACACACAACAAGCACTGCGGCACTTTGCTTTAAGAACACAGTCAAGGGCGCTTAGAAGCGCGTTGCTGCACATAATCAGGGCGCTGAAAACAGGCGGAAACCTCTCACAAATGATGAGCGAAATAGCGGAAGACGTATCGTTTGAACTGCGCCTGCGCATAAGCGACTTTGCGGAAAAAATGAACTTCTTTGGGGTAATATTCATTTTCGGCGCAATAGTCGTGCCGGTATTCATCGCAATACTCGGGTCGGTTGCAAACGCACCGCTTGGAAGCGTGTCAATCACATCGGCAATAAACCTCCCCCCAAGGACAATACTCATATTTTACGCGGCAATAATGCCGGTGCTGCTTGGAATGCTCGTATTTTACCTGAAAATCAACCAGCCAAAGGTGTAAAAAAATGACAGACGAAAAAAACGGGCAAAAACAAAAATTTTCCCTGACAGACAGGGTAGGGTTTTTGCAAAAATACCAGACAAACCTCCGCCACATCAACTTTCAAGTCAATGCAGTTGTATGGATAACACTGTCAGTGCTGCTTGGACTTGTTGTCGGAGCAATAATAATATTCACTTTACCGGAATTTTACCAGGGAGGAATAATAGTTTTCATTGTAATAGTCGACCTGATGACCGGGTACCCATACATCAAGGCATCGCAAAGAATCGACGAAATAGAAAGAAACCTCCCCGACGCGCTAAAACAAATGGCGGACACGCTGCGGGCAGGCGGAACATACGAATACGCGCTCCGCGAAATCGCGACAACCGAATACGGCCCCCTCAAAAAAGAGCTAAACGAAGTATTGAGAAAACTCGAAGAAGGGGAAAACTTTGAAACAGCATTTGGCGTGCTTTCAACAAACGTTGACTCAAAAATAATCAAAAGAACAATAACAATCATCATTGACTCTGTGCGCTCAGGAGCAGGGCTCGCAGACATACTCGACGAAATAAGCGAAGATGTCCGCGAAGCACACAGGATAGAAAAGGAAAGGAAAACAAAAACACTCCTACAGGTAATATTCATGGTCGTAGCAGGCTCACTGATTGCGCCAATGATTTTTGGCTTCGTTTCAACAATAAGCACAGTGCTGATAAACGCGGCTGCAAAAATCGTCACAGAAGAAGAACAAATAACCGCAAAACAGGCATCAAGCACAATACAATTAGGGATACAGATTTACCTGTTCTTTGAAGTACTGGCTGCAAGCGCAATGATGGCGCTGATGAGGGAAGGAAAACTGACCAAAACAATTATATACCTGCCAATATTATTACTAATAGCATATGTGGCATACACGTTTGCAGTGATTTTTTCAGGAGCAATAGTGGGGGGCATCGCATGAAATTATTAAAAGAACAAAAAGCACAAACATCAATCGAATTCCTTTTACTGCTCGGCGCAATAGTCGGCGTATCACTACTGGTCGGCTACACCGTCAAAAGCGTCCTAAATGGCACAATAAGCGGGCCATAAAACTGCTTTTAACCTATAAACGTCTAAAAATTAATGTTTTATTAATTTTTTGCCCTTTATAGGCATATTTTTATATTGTTTTGAAGAAAGTATTCATATGCCTACCCATTTAGACGCACTCTTGTCAGTCGGGCTTTTTCCCGGCCTAAGCCCGGCAGAACTGGCCAAAAAAATGGGCAAAAAACCAGTATTATATGCCTCTTTGTTTCAAACACTTAAAAAACTGGGAAAAGAAAACCTGATTCAAAAAAAAAACAAGGGCTATTTTTTAGCGGAAAACCAGAAAGCCAAAACGCTTTTTTGGCTGCTACAATACTGCTTTAAAAACAGCATAAACTACAACGGCATAGTATCCCAAAAAACTGCCCAATTTGCGCTTTTGGGAATGGAAAAAGGCGCAATTAAGGAAATGCCATTTGAAGCAAAAACAGTAAAAAAAATTAGTTCCAATCTTGCAAGGCACGGTTTTGCAGTCATTGACTCCAAAAAACCATTTTCCTGCAGGATTGTCCACTCATTTTTCATGGAAAGGCTTGTTGAGTACTTTTCACAAAAACCAAAAACTATGCACAAAGACTTCACCGAGGGCCTGAATGAAAAACAACTGGACAATAGGCTTGAAAAAGAATTTTCTGCATTCAAAAAAATTGCAAAAAAAATGCCAGAACTTGACGAAATAGCCTTCATCCACTCAAGCCTTTCATTGGAAGGCAACACGCTTACATTGCCTGAAACTGAAAAAATAATCAAGCAAAACATTGCGCCAGCAAGCAAGCCATTCAAAGACGCACAAGAAGCATTGGACTACAAGAAAGCACTTGACAATTTTGCGTTTTCAGGGGCTAAACTGGATTTGGAAAACGTTTTGGAATTCCACCGCACAGCCATGAATTCGATGGCAACAGGCGCAGGCAAAATAAGGGAACAAAACGTGCGAATCAAAGGCAACCCAGAATTTAAGACCCCCAATTGGCAAGAAGTCCCAAAATTGCTGGAAGAATTTTTTTTAAAAGCAAAAGAATTCCACCAACAAAAAAAACAGGCCGCAAGCCAAATAATAGAGCACGCATCTTTTCTGCACTCAGAATTCCAGCGCATCCACCCATTTGTTGACGGAAACAGCCGCACCGCAAGGGCAATTTTCACAAAAATACTGCTTGAAAAAGGATTTCCAATAGTCAAAATACAAGTTGGGTTTTTTGACCAATACATGAGCCTGGCCAAATTGTCAAAAAAACGGGGCGACAAAAAATTCGCGCACCTAATGAAACAAATAACACTCGAAAACCTCAAGCAAGCCAAAACAAAAATAGAATACGGGCAATGAAACGCCAGCCACCAAAACAAAAAAAACCAAAGCTGCCTCCCTGTTTAAACCAGCAAAAAAGCAACAGAAAATTGAAAGCCGCTTACCATACAAACAGGGGCAATAAACGGTTTGCCAAAAAAAACTTCAAAAAAGCGTGCAAACACCAAAAAACACGGCACAATAGCCAAAACCCCAAGAAAACATTTAAATAATAGAATCAACTATCTTAGTAGTAAAGTTTTTACT
>CAYIER010000088.1:0-4240 GCA_964362395.1 uncultured archaeon | reverse complement strand
AACCCATATTTGAGATTATGCAATTAGGAAACCGAACAGGAAACTAAACGATTACCAAAAATAATCTTGTCAATTTGAGCGGGTTTTGCAGGTCACCAGAAAAAAAATGCGGTCACTGCAAGTATTGCGGCTCCAATCAGTGAAAGCGCAATGCCTGCTTTTATCATGTCCTTTGTGTGGATGTAGCCGCTTGAATAAGCGAGCGCAGATGGCGGGGTCCCCATGGGGAAAATGAAGTCCATGCTTACGCCTATTGCGCCTGCGACGACAAGGTTTGTCATGTCTAGGCCAAGCGTGGCTGAAAGCGCGGTGATTATCGGGATTAATACTGCTGATGCCGCGGTGTTGCTTAAAAAGCTGGTCAATAGTATCCCAACGATTGCCAGCATGAACAAAAGCAGGGCCAATGGCTGGTTTGAAAGCACAGCCCCCAAAAAAGATGTCAGCTCTTTGCTTAGCCCGGACTGGTCTATTGCCATTCCAAGCGCGATTCCGCCGCCTATCAGCATGAGTGAGTCCCACCCCACTTTTTGGAAATCCTTTGTGTCAACCAGCCTGAGCAGATAAAGCAGGATTATTGGCACAAGCGCGATTATGCTGTTGTGGATTCCGTGGATGCTTTCCGTCACCCAAAGAAATATGGTCAGGAGAAAAATTGCGGCAACTTTTTTTTGCCCGCCTGTAACGACTTGTGTTTGTTTTTTTATCCCGATTTTTTGCGTTTCCGGCCTGAAAAGTTTTTTCAGCACAATCCAGCAGGCAATGACCATAAGCGCCATGAACGGGAAACCGCGCACGCCCCATTCAATGAACCCAAAACTTACCCCGTTTTCTGCCAAAAATTTTTGGGTCAAAACGTTTGGCGTGCTGCCGATGAGTGTCCCTATTCCGCCGATTGTTGCGCCGTATGCGACGCCAAGCACCATTGATTTCCCAAAGCTTGACTTTAGCGGCAGCAATTTGTTTTGTGAAAGAATGACCAGGGCGATTGGCATTGCTATTGCGGCTGCGGCGGAATTGCTCATCCACATTGAAATGAATGCCGTGACAGAAATCATGCCCAAAAGAACAGTGCCGGGAGATGTGCCGATTCTTGAAAGCGCCTTGTGTGCAAACAGTTCGTCCAGCCCATGCTTGCTTAATGCGACCGCAAGCACAAAGCCGCCTAGGACAAGGACGACCACGCGGTCAAAAAATTGCGCGAAAACTTTTTCTGCGGGAAAATTTCCTGCGACAACCAGCAGGAATGCGGCAAGCAGTGCGGTCGCGTGGAGGGGAATGGCCTCTGAAATCCACAGCACCATTGCAAGCAAAGTGATTGCAATTACTGCCTGTGCCTGTTGGCTTAACCCAAGCGGGTAAAAATATGCCGCAAAAAAAACAATGGCTGTAAAAATGAGCACTAGTGGCCGTTTTGTTTCAAGCATTTGGACCAATTATCCCAAAGAATTGCGCTGCCTAACTAATAACTGGAAGAACTGGTATAATATTTTTTGCTGTTAAACAATTCAGCTTTTTTCGGGCGCTTTTTTGCCGTTTTTTTTGCCAACATAGCTCCCGATGAGCGTTCCAATCAGGACTGCGATAAAAAGCGTCCCTGTGATTGCTTCAAGCGATGCAAGCGAGCGTGCAAATTTTGAGAGCGGGACAATGTCGCCATAGCCGAGCGTTGCAAGCGTGACAAAGCTGAAGTAAAAGAGTTCTGAGAGGCTGAAGTACCCGTCGGGGTTTATTTGTGGCGCTGCAAAAAATGAGCCGGGGTGGATGCGTTCCAAAAAAATGTATGATGCGCCAAAAATGATTCCAATCAGCAGGTAAACGCTTACTGCGCCGTAAATCGTGCTTTTTGTGACTTTTGGGTGCTCCATTATGTGCTTTAGTATGTCGTGTGCGACAATGATGTCAAAAATAATCCATGCCAGAAAAATGGCTGCGCTCCAAAACGGCACCTGCAAAAAAAGGATTATCCAGCTTGCTATAAGTGTCGGGATTCCAAGCACGGCGCCGCCAATCAGGTGGCCTTTGTCTTGGCTGACCGCGTATAATCCTGTAATCAGTATTATTGTGAAAAAAAAGTTCAGTATTATGTCGCCAAAAAGCCCGCGGTCAAAAAACGGGCCAAAGAGCATCATCAAGACAAGCGATGCAAGCAGGAACAATAATTTGTCTTGTTTTAACAGTTTCAGCATGGTGCATGGATTAGCGCCAAAAAATTATTTAAACTGCACTGCGTTTGAGCAAAAAATTTTGCCGCACTGCATTTTCGCAAAAAAATCTGCAAAAAAAATAATTTGCCCATAAATTTGTTTTTTGGGTTCAGTTCACTTTCACTTCAATTGCCGCGTGGACTCCAAAGCCATAGCTTGCCGCATCATAGTATTGCCTGTTGGTTTCTTTGAGCCATTTTTGCCTGCTTTCATTGCTTGGGGGTGTTGGAAAAAATTCGAGCCTGTATGTTCCTGGCAGCACATTTTTTTCCACTGAAACCTGCACTTCGATTTTTTTTGCCCAGTTTTTTGAAAACTTTGGGAAAGAATGTTCCAGCAAAAATTCCGGCTCTTTGATGGATGCAGTTATGCCTTCAATTTGCCCTTTCAATTCCATTCGTGTGCCTTGGTTTGTTTGCACTCCCCAGCCGGACTGCATGAAAAAAGCGGTTTGCACGGTTTCGCCTGCCTTTGCCTGCACCTGCTGGAAAGGCGGGTAAAAGCCATAGCCGAAAACATTGTGCCGGTTTGGGTCTGGATGCAGCCAGTAGCTGAAGGCATTTTCTTTAAATCCGGGAAAAAATTCTGGCTGCAAAAAATATTTTTCTGAAAAAAAAAGGTAGTTTGCGTATTTGCCGCTGTGCAGCAAGCCGGTTATGGCGGCAAAGTCTTTTGGCGGCTTTGGAAGCCATTCAAAAACTGCCACTGGGAAGCCGTATTGTGTGCGTTCAATTTCAAGTTCGGTTAATTTTTCTTTTTTTGGCTCTAATGCTGTTTGTGGATTTTCAACCGGATTCTTTGTGCTTTGCAAAAAAACAAAAACGAGGGCAATTGCTAAAACCAAGCCAAATGCAATTAAAAACTTTTTTTCCTGCATCATTGTCACGTTGTAACGCTTGTGTGGGTCACGTTTCTATCAGTGGAACCAGTGCCTGCGCCAATGAAATCCCCAAAAACCCAGATGTTAAAATCCTGTGTCCCGCCGGTATAAGTCGCTTTTCCAATGTTTTTGGAAGCCGTTGTGACATCCACGCAGTTTGCGTCAATATCCTGGCAGGAGCCGGCACCGCTCCAGCCAGTGTAAGTTTTTGAAACCTTTAATGCAAGTGCCGAAGGCAACGCGGCGTTTAAATCAAGGGTAAAATTTATGTCACTGCTGGCTGTGCTTTGGTTGTCATAAATAAAAAAAGGAATCGTTGAGGTCTGGCCTTCTGCGTCAACCTTGTTTTGGTCAGCCGGCCCGCTCAAATCTGTTGTTTCAAAGTATCCGCGCTGGCAGGCACCGCTCCCTTGCCCGGAAAACCTGCCTTTCCCGTCAGTGCACCCGCTTGAAGGGAGGCTGACGGCAAAGCCAAGCGGCTGTGCAAGGTTAATTGTCACGTTGAGGTCTGCTTTTGTTAGCCGCGAGGTATTTATGTCTGCGCTCCAGTTTGAGTCAATGCTTGAGCGTATTGTGTAAGTGTTGGCGAGCGTTGCAGTGACTGTCAGGACAAAATAGTTTGTGTCGCTTGCACCCAGTAGATTGTCGTGCCTTGAAGCAATCCCTGTTGAAACGTAAAGCGGGCTTGAGCTCACCGTGTTCATGTCATAAAAAGTGCTGCACCCTGCGCTTGGGTTGACACAGTATTTCAGGGCAACATTTGTGTCGCCACAGGAATAGTTTCTGCAGGACCCAAGCGCGTTTACGTCAAAAGCAGTGCTGGTGTAATAGCTTGAATTGTTTGCGGGTGAAACAATGCCGGTGTTGAGGTCGCCTGCCATCCTGATGTTTGATGGCGCCAGGACATTGCTGTCACGAAGAGCGTCTATATCATCAATTCCACCCCACCAGAATGTCCCAACAGCGCTTTGGGGGGATATCCCATAATACTCGATTTCTGTGACCAGCTTGTCTCTTCGCTGAAAAGTAATGGTTATTCCGCTTGCGGAACCCATTCTCAAAGCCGTGCTTGTCCCAAATTCTATGTCCATGGTCGTTGGTGAAACAACCATCACTGACCGGTTGTCGTTTGAATCTGCCCACCCATAAATTG
>CAYIER010000087.1:0-4364 GCA_964362395.1 uncultured archaeon | reverse complement strand
GAGTTAGGGCAAAAAAATAGCCATCAGCAAACCAAAAGTGGCGAAGTTAAGTATACATGTCCCGTCTTTGACGGGACGATAATAATACTTTATAGCAAACTGCTTATATTTTTGAACGTTTTTATGGCAGTTTGTTATATGCAAAGAGCAATTAAAAGTTCAATTATTTCTGCTCTTTGCTATAGAATACAATAAAAAATTGAATTAGAGTTGGAAAGAAAATTTATGCCGCGAATTCGACTTTTTTCATTCTTTTTGGTATGACAAAGTAGTGCTTTTTTTTGCAGACAGCGCATTCTGCCAAAAAGACTGGGCGTTTTGTGTTCTTTTTGACTATTGCGTTGAATTCTGCCTTTCCGCCGTAGCCTCTCTTGTGTTTTCGGACGTTTTCTCTTGTTCCCCATGCAAGTGCCCGCGTGGTGCCTGGCTTGAACTGCTTTAATTTCACCATTGTGTGCGTATTGCACGTCCGGCAATAGTTTTTCAGCTCTTTTGGAATTTTCATATAATCACTGTTAAAAAAAGGTTTTTTTTATTCAAAAATCCTTTAAAATTTTAAATAATTGTCGCCAAAAAGGGTTTTAAAGCCTTTGGGTTTGGGTGGCGGGAAAAAGAATAAAAAGCTCAAAGCCTGTCTTAATACTATGATTGATGCGGTGCTTGGAAGCCTTTTTAGGGTGTTAAAAAGGCCCAGCCTTGTTTTTCCAGGGATTTTTTTGACGCTCTCGCAGGTGGCCATCTGGTCCGTGTTTTTTTACGCAAACGACACTTTGCCGCGTTTTTTTTACGAACTGTTTGTGTTGAACATTTTTCCAAATGCCGGCTTTTTTGAAACGATTTTTTTGCTTGTAGTGGCAAACCCGGTTGAGTTTTTGGTTTTGGGTTTTTTTGCTTTGCTTTGGATTGCGGCCACGTTGTGGATGATTTTTGCCCTGGTGCTTGCGGTGGAAAAAAAGGAGCCGCCGTTAAAAAGCGTTTTTGGCTCTTTAAACCACATCGGAAAAATCTTGGGGCTCTCTGTGTTTTATGGGATTGCCATGCTGTTGTTTGCTGTAGCCATGCTTTTTTTTATCTGGCTTTTTATTCTTGGCGGGATATTTGGGTCAATCGGGCTGGTTGCAACGATTTTGTGGCTGCTGGTTGGCGTGTTCATTTATTTTAAGCTATTGGTGCTTCCGGTCGAGTTTTTTTTGGGAGACGAAAAAATCACTGTGGCATTGAAGAAATCATGGGACTGGACGGATAAGCGGCTGATTTCAACCATTGTATTTGCAGCGCTTGCCATGCTTGTTTCAAACATAATTGTTTCCGCGGGAATCTTGGTTTCGGACATTGTGGCAATTGATGCGGTTTCGATTTTTGTGGTTTTTTTGGCAATGTCTTTTGGTTCGGCTTACTTTGGGGTTGCACTGATTGCTTATTATTCTTCAGGGCAATGATTGGCATGATACAATAAAAAAACTATTGAAGCCAGTTTTTACAGGAAATTAACAGAAACATTTTTTGTGGGCGAAATTAATGATAAAAATCATGACCCTTAGGTTGAAAAACTTCAAGTCCTTCAAGAAAGCCGACATTCCTTTTGCAAACGGTTTCACTGCGATTGCCGGCAGCAATGCCAGTGGAAAATCAAATTTGCTTGACAGTTTAATGTTTGTTTTTGGAATCACGAGCCTCAAGATGCTGCGGGCGTCGCGGCTTTCTGACCTGATAAACCATGATGCCAAAGAAGACTATGCGAAAGTTGAAATCGATTTGAAGGACGGGGAAACGGTTTACAATGTTTCAAGGATAATTGACATGCGCGGGCAGTCAGTTTACCGTTTGGGCGGCAAAAAAAAGACGCTTGGCGAAATCACTTCCCTTTTGCAGGAGCTTGGGATAAAGGCGACCGGCCACAACATTGTTGTGCAGGGCGATGTCACGCGCGTTATCCAGATGAATGCAAAGGAGAGGCGCGGAATAATCGACGAGGTCGCGGGGCTGCGGGAGTTTGAGGAAAAAAAGGAGGAAAGCATCCGGAAGCTGGAGCAGGTTGACACGCGGATAAAGGACGCAACCCTTGTGTTAAACGAGAGGAAAAATTACCTGCATGAACTTGAGGGGGAAAAAATCGCGGCGCATCAGTTCAATTCGCTTTCACAGGAGTTAAGGGAATCGCGGGCAACAATCATTTTTTCGGAGCTTAAAAGGAACGAGGGCGAAATAAAAGAGGTTGAGCAAAAAATCGGGTCGCTTGAGGAAGAAATCGCAAGGCTTAAAGGCGCCAAAAAAGAGTTTGTCGCGCAGGAAAAGGAAGCCGAGGAAAAAATTGGGGCGCTCACAGAGAAAATGATTGAGTCAAGCGAGAACACTTATTCGACTATTGTGCGCGAAATCGAGGAAAAAAAGGCCGAGAACCGCAGCCTAAAGGAAAAGCTTGAGGAAAAGCACAGTAGGATAAATTATTCCAGGGAGCGCCTTGAGAAAATCAAAAACGAAAAGGAAAATTTGAGGAAAGAGATTGAGGAAAAAAGCGGGCAGGCAAAGGGGCTTGCAGGCAAAATCGAAAACGACTCGCTTGAGTGGAAAAAATTAAAGCAAATGATTGACCAGAAATCCGGCGCGATGAAATCAAAAAACTTTGAGTCCCTTGACCAGAAACTGCAGGGCCTGTTTTTTGATGCGGAAAAATTGCAGAAGGCGCTTTTTGAGAAAAGGATTGTGCGCGAAAAGCTTTCAAAGGAAAGGGAAATGCAGGAAAAAATGCTTGCGTTTTTGGCAGAGGAGCAGAAAAAAGCAGAAAAAAGCCTTGCTGAAAAAAACGAAATCGCGGCAAAAATAAAGGAACTTGGCGCAAAAAACCCAAAAGAGCTTATTTCACTCAAGGAAAAGGAAATCGATGGCCTGCTTGGCCATATCCACTCGCTTAAAAGTATGGCAAGCCATGTGACTGATTCGATTCAAAAACTCAAAGGGATTGATTCGGCGTGCCCGGTGTGCGAGCAAAAAATTGACAAGTCGACGATTCAGAAAATAATCGGGCAGCACAGCAGGCACATCGGTGAACTGCACACCCAGGTTGAAAAAAAATCGCAGGAAAAGGAAAAAACGGTCTTTGAAAAGGAAATGCTTTTTCACCGGCTGCACCAGCTGAATGAACTGACCGCGCAGCTTGGCGGGTTTGGGCCGGTGGAGCAGAAACTTCAGGACGTGAAGGCAAAGGCAAGTGATGCAAGGGAAAAAATCAGGCAGCTTGGGGTTGAAAGCATTCAGGCGGAGGAAAACAAATTGTCTTCCTCGCTTGAAGGCATCCTGAAAGAAAAAAGCCTGCTCTCAGAGCGCATTGATTCCGCAAGAAAAGAGGCGGGGGAGTCGCAGTTGAATGTTTTGCTTTCAAAATTTGACGAACTGAACGCGCAGAAGTCCGAGCGGGAAAAACAGTTTGCGCTACTTAACGCAAAAATTAACGAGTCCTTAAAGGAAGAAATTGGGGGGCTGGAAAAGGAAAAGGCGGAAATGGAAAAGCTGCTTGAGGCAACGGAGAAGGCAATATCTGAAGACGAAAAAAAAATAATTGCGGCAGGAAAAGAGCTGGAAGCCCGCGAGGCAAAAATGCATAAGGCAATGCAGGCATCAAAGGTGCTTGAAGAAGAGCAGGCGCGCCTAAAGACAAAGATTTCAAACATTGAGCAAAAAATTGAGGAAGCAGAGCAGAAAGCTGGAAGAAAAGAAAAGGAAATAAACGAACTCAAGATTTCAAAGTCAAAAAACGAAATCAGGCTGCAGGATTTGTCCGAAGAATTCAAGGAGTTTGAGGGAACGCAGGTAATGAAAAACGCAAATGTTGCGGAGCTCAAGAAAAAAGTGCCCGAAATTGAGCGCGAAATAAAAAAGCTTGGCGCAATCAATATGAAGGCGCTTGACCGCTTTGAAGAGCTCAAAAAAGAGGTTGACTTTGTGAAAGAAAAAGCCGACAAGCTTGAAGAAGAAAGACATGCCGTGCTTGAACTCATTGACAAAATTGAGTTAAAAAAAATCAACGTGTTCATGGAGTATTTTGTGCAGGTCAACAAAAAATTTGCAGACCTTTACCGGCACTTTTTTGGCGGCGAAGGAAAACTCAGCCTGTCCGACCCGCATAACCCGACAGAGGGCGGCCTTTTGATTGAAGTAAAGTACAAAGATGACAAGCTCAAAAGCATTGACGCAATGAGTGGCGGGGAAAAGTCGCTTGCCGCGCTTGCGTTCATTTTTGCAATACAGTCGGTTGAACCGGCGCCGTTTTACATTTTTGACGAAGCCGATGCCGCGCTTGACAAGGAAAATTCGCTAAAGCTTGCAAAAATGGTTCGCGAAATCAGCCGCGACTCGCAATTCATTTC
>CAYIER010000086.1:0-4561 GCA_964362395.1 uncultured archaeon | reverse complement strand
ACTCAAAAAAGTGCGAAAAGTGCTTTGGCTCTGATTCGAGGCCTTTTCTTTTCCTGATTTCTGAGATGGTTGGCTTTTGGAGTTCAAACGGCAACTGCTCGTAGCCAAAGTATTCTGCGGTCCAAAGCGCGCGGCCCTCTGTTGCCCCGCGTATTGCCGCGGAGAACCCGATGAGTTCTTTTACCGGCGCCTTGCCGATAATTATTGACATGTCCCCTTCAGAGCGCATTTCTGTGATTTGTGTCCTTCGGGAGCCAAGCTCTCGCGAGACCGCGCCCATGAAGTTTTCGGGGACAGAAATTGAAAGAATCTGTTTTGGCTCAAACATGACTGGGGTGGTGCTTAGCATGCAGCCCCAGATTCCGCGCGTGATTGCGGGCAAAACCTGTGCCGGCCCCCTGTGGATTGAGTCCTCGTGGAGTGTAGCATCAGTCAGCCTGACCATTACCCCAAAGCATTTTTCTTTTGCAAGCGGGCCCTCCGTCATTGCGTCCTTGAATCCCTGGATCACGAGTTCTTTTATTTCGTGGAGCGCTTCAATTCCCCTTGTTGAATCTACAAGCATGTTTTGGTTGAAAACAATCCATGTTTTTTTTGCGTCTTCGCGGTCAACCCCACATTCAATCAGTTTTTCGACTATTTCCTTGTCTTTTGGCCTGATTTTTGCGTCAATGCCTTTCTCGATTATGTTGTCAAGAATTTCCCGATTGATTGGCTCCACAAACATCTTGAACTTGTTGTGCTTGTTTGGCGTCTTTGCCTCAAACACCTGCGATTTTTTTGAAATGGATTCGTGGTAAACGACAATCGGCGGACTCACTTGGATTGGCACCTTGTGGCGCTCGGTTATCCTGTACTGGTTCACCTCAAGGTGCAGTTCGCCTTGGCCTGACAAGAGGTGCTCTCCTGTTTCGGAGTTGATGCTTGCCCGAAGATTCGGGTCCTCTTTTGTCAACTGCTTTATGACTTCAATCAGTTTTGGCAAATCCTTTGTGTTTTTTGCCTCAATTGAAACAGTTATGACCGGCTCGATGTGCGTTTTGAATGACTCAAATTCAACTATTTCTTCGCTTGCAATCGTCTGTCCCGCGTAAATTTCTTTTGCGCCAACAATTGCCGCAATGTTTCCTGCCGGAACCTCGTCTGCGTCAATGAAGTCCGGACCCATGTAGATTCCGACTTTTTGTACGTTTATTTCCCTGTCGCCTTTAATGATTTTTAATTTTGTCCCCTTCCCGATTTTTCCGCTGTAAATCCTTCCTGTTGCAATGTCTCCCGCGTGCGGGTCAACTGTAATGTCGGTCACCATCATTGAAAACGGGCCGTTTGGGTCACAGTTGACCATTGCTTTTCCAGTCGGGCTTTCGGGGTCGCCTGTCCAGATCACTTTTGCCCGATATTTTTGCGCTGTCATCGGGCTTGGCAAATGCTGTATTATCATGTCAAGCATTGCGGAAAAAAGGGGCGATTTTTGCGAGAGCTCTTTTTGCTTCCCTGCCCTGCAGTAATCGTAAACTTCCTTGAATGAAATGCCTGTTTTTTTTGTCGCAACAACGCTCACCGCCCACTTGTGGTAGCCTGAGCCAAAAATCACCGAACCGTCCTGCACTTTCACTGTCCACTGTTCAACCAATTCTTTTGGTGCAGTTGCGCGAATGAGCTTGTTTACCTGTGAAATAACTTTTACAAAGCGTTCCTGCATCTGTTCCTGTGTCACCTGCAATTCGTTGACCATCCTGTCAACCTTGTTGATGAACAAAACCGGCTTGACATATTCGCGCAGAGCCTGCCGAATAACCGTTTCCGTTTGCGGCATTACGCCTTCAACTGCGTCAACCACGACAATCACGCCGTCAACTGCCCTCATTGCGCGAAGAACTTCGCCGCCAAAGTCAACATGGCCAGGGGTGTCAATTATGTTGATCAAGTATTCCTGGTCACCGATTTTTTGGGTGATTGAAATGTTTGCGGCATTAATGGTAATTCCGCGCGCCTGCTCCTGGTCTTCAAAATCCATTACCAGCTGCTTTCCTGCAAGCGCTTCGCTCATAAGGCCGCTTGCGGCAACAAGGCTGTCGGTCATCGTGGTATTGTGGACAACTACGCCATTTGCAATAAAATTGTGGTTGTCTGCGACAGTAAAATCATAAACTTCTTTGAAATATTCGTTTGAAATTTCTTCAACTTCTACAAATGCAAGTTCTTCTGTGTTTATTTTTTCAAGTGCCTTAATTTCAATGCCTTTTTGCTTGAAAGAACCAACTATTTGGGCAAAAGTAGTTACTGTTGGTGAATATTGCCCATTTTCATATTTGTAGTAATGGTGCCCAATTGATGTCATGCTAACAAAGTTTTTTTGCATGTTTCTGAAACTATTCAAACCATTTCCAATGGGCACCAAATCGCACACTTGGCTTCCTGTTGACTTTTGGGCAAGATTTGTGGCTTTGGACATTTTTTCTTCAATTTCAAATCCTATATGATTCACAAAGTGTTTTGCAGAAACCCCTGAAATGTAAAGAGTATTGTCGTTTTTGTTGACAATTGAAATGCAGCCAAATCTTAATAGTGTTATTTGGAGGTCTTTTAGCATTTGTGTGCTTGCAGAAGTTATTGAAATGGCATTTCTTCCTTTCTCTACCGTTCCGTCACAGTCAAAATAGCCCCTTAAAAAGCAGGCAACAAGTGTGTCTGGGGAACTTTCCAATATTTTTGATATTCTGACATTGTGGCTTTTCATTTTTTTCGTGTAATCAAAAATGGAATTGAGCAATTCAAGTATTGTTTTGTTTGCATATAGTTCTTTTGTTTTGCCAGGTACAATCTTTTCTTTTGGATTGAACCCAAATGCGTTGCAAATTTCAACAAACCTTTTTTCAAGATACGGTTTTCCGACCACAAACCTTCTTTCGCTTCCGTCACCAACAAACAATCCTGCAAGGTAATAAAAGTTTTCAAGATTTTTTGGGAAAATATTTTTTCTGCCGCATCCAAAATTTATTGTTTCAATATTTTCAAACAATTCGTTTGGCGAAATTTTAAAATATTTTGACAAAGAAAAAACATCATTCAAAAGCAGCCTGTTTTTTCTTAAGCCAAAGTAAAAAGTTGAAAATTTTGTTGAAATTGAACAATTTTGCAAGGTTATTTTTTTCTTTTCTTTGCTTTTTCCAAGGTTTTCGTTTATTTTTTCCTTCATTTCTTTACTTAATGAAACATAAAACTGTTTTTGTGAAAGTTTTTCAAGAATTTGTTCTTTGAAATTTTCTCCAGAACTGGCTGAAAGTTTTCTTGCCGAAACTATCGCACTGCCTTTTGAAAGGTCTTTTGCTTCAATAAATTCAAATTTTAAGTCTTTTAATGCCAAAAATCCGTGTTCTGGTGTTGTGCAAACAGAAAAACCATTTCTTAACCTGACATTTTTCATTTCAGTTTTGTTATTAAACTTCCAAGCATGTGTAACTGGCTTTTTTTCCATTTTTCCTGTTTCTTTGTTTAATGAAAAAACAAAGTGTGGGCTAGTAATTTCGTAAACTTCTTTTTCTTCGTCTTTTGCAGCAAGAACGCCATTTGTTTTTAATTCTTCAAACAAGTCTTTTGCCTTAATGCTTTCCCCATTATACAAAACTAGCCGTTCATCAGGCCCAATGCACTTTCCGTGGTCAATGTGGGCAACTATCCCGATGTTTCGGATGTTTGCCTGGTTTTTCATCAGTTTTAATGCCTGCTTTACCACTTCTTCTTTTTTCGCCAAAATTGCTCACCAAAAACCCTTGCGTTGGTTTTAACACATTGGCAAGTGAATAAAAATAAATTATTTCTTTTGCCAATGTGTTACACCGCATACATGTCCCGTCTAACGACGGGACGATAATATTTTGCGTCCGTTTATGCTATTTCGGGCACAAGCACCGCAGATGTGCCCCATCTTCCCTTATAGGGCAAGCGATGGGACGATAATATGATTTCCAATCCAATTAACAAATCTGCATGCGTAAACAATAAAAAGGAATAATCAGAGAAAAGCAATAAAACATTATTTAAGTGCACTCATAGGCTGCAGCTAAATACCAGAATTGGCTCCCAACTGGGCAGGTAACTGTATGCGGGCCTGCCCCTGTTTTGTTTGGACACCCTGAAAAAAGCACTAAATATGTTTTAGATGGGATATTATCATAGTATGAAGCTGTGCACACACCAGCTACAGTTGAACCCGTAAAAATTTCTTGTATTGATGCATTGGCAACTTGTTTTGTAAGGCTGCCTGAATCAAAAGAAAAAAGCGCTGCAACTACATCAGGACTACCAGCATTGCCAGCGGCGCCGCAGCCAGCCAATTTTACCTTACATGTTGTACCTGGTAGACTAATTGCACTTACAGAGTCGTTTATAAAATAAGCAGAACTTGGCATAATATTTCTTAAAACCACTGTCCCGGTTATTGACCCAACTGCTTTTGAAAAAAAGTTTGTTGTTTGGGTGATGAAAAAACCGGTTGACACCAGAATTAGTGAAAATATTATTGCCCCGTAAAGCAGTTTTTTTTCTTGCATTTGCTTTA
>CAYIER010000085.1:0-4584 GCA_964362395.1 uncultured archaeon | reverse complement strand
TTTGCTATATGCAAAGAGCAATTAAAAGTTCAATTATTTATGCTCTTTGCTATAAGTGCCGTTTGCTCAGTAAATTTTCCGGAAAATTTCGACAAACTCAAACGGCTCGATCAAATATACTTTAACGTTTTTTTGCGCAAGCCCGGCTGTGATTTGTTTGAATTTTTTTTCGTCAATTTTCAGGTCCTGCCTTATGAACTGATGCGCCTTTTCAAGTGCGTTTGCAAGGTTCTTGTTTTTGTAGCGGAAAAGGTTCTTTAAAAAGAGGCTGAAAAATTTTTCCTTTGGAATCCGCTTGACGCTTTTTTTCCGCGAAATTTTTATCAGGGAAGAAATAGCTTTCGGGCTTGGGAAAAAGTTTTCCGGCAAAAGCCTCTCAATCAGTATTTTGGAATCAAAATAATAATCAATCAGCACCGCAAGCGGGCAGAATTCCGAAAAGCCCGGCTTTGAAAGGCACTTTAATGCAAACTCGTGCTGGAACACCAAAATAGCCGATTCAAATTCGCAGCCAATGATTTTGTAAAGCAGCTGCGAAGAAATCGTGTAAGGCGGAAGCGAAACAACCTTGTTGAATTTCGGAAGCTTTGCTTCAAGAAAATTCCCCTCAATCAGTTCAAGCCTTCGATTGGCAATCTCTTTTGCAAACGTTTCCTTTAAAACATTGCATAACACGTGGTCCAGTTCAACTGCGACAACTTTTTTTGCATTCCCAAGCAGCCCGCGCGTCAAAAAACCTGTGCCCGCCCCCACTTCAAGCACAACGTCTTTTTGTGACAACTCTGCAGCTTCAACCATTTTTTTCAGCAAGCCCTCGTTTACGACAAAATTCTGCGCCAGTTTTTTGTTAGGCGCAAAAGTGTGCCTTGTCATAAGCTGGTGAAGTTCGGTGGAAATGCCCATAAAAACAAAACAGCCAAAAACATTAATAAATTCCCCCAAACCACAATTATTTGGCTCAAATGGTTCAAACAAGGAGGATTCCGGCAAAAATGCATTATATCCGGACATCGCACTGGCACAGGTTTTCAAAGGCACTTGCAAAAATATTTGGCGGCGGAATGAAAACTTCGATTAAAATCCAAAGGCTGATTGACCAGGCACGCTACCTAAAAAAAAATGCACAACTTACCCCTCCCCAGGCAAGAAAAATTTCAAGAAGCCTAATCTGGCAATCAGCAATAATGGCAGACAATTTAGACCAAGCCCGAAGGGAAACAGGAAATTCTTCCAATTGGGATGCCTTTTTCATTGAGGCCCTCAAAGAAATTGAAAAACGCGTCCCAACGCAAATCAAAAGCGAAATGCACAGGCAGACAATTCCAAAACAACGCTAGCGCCTAAAATCGCGCCTGTCAAACTGGCTTTTTGGCTCAACCGGCGGCCTTGCAAAAAGATAGTGCTTGTCCGATTCCTCTGACAGCTCTTCAATTACCCTTTTCACGATTGTTTTCACAACGTCCGGCAACAGGTGCACCCTTTTTTTTATGTCCTCAAAACTCGCAAAGGGCGCCTTTTCGCGCTCATTTATTATTGCAAGCATGTGCTTTTTTCCAAGGCCCGGAAGCAACTCCAACTGGTGGCGCTTTAATGTAATTGACTTTGAGTTGTTGAAAAAATCCACAAACTGCTGTTCCT
Organism: uncultured archaeon; assembly: GCA_964362395.1. GTDB lineage: Archaea > Iainarchaeota > Iainarchaeia > Iainarchaeales > GW2011-AR10 > JACPKT01. The sequence goes on along the minus strand of CAYIER010000085.1, from coordinate 2,946 downwards.
TCTGCAACACGATTTTTTCAACCATGTTTTCGAGCTCCGACACCGCGGTTGAAGTCAGCTCCTTGAAAGGAACCCTTCTTTTAATGTAATCGATTTTTTCGCGGCCCTCTTTCCCAATGTAAACGGTTTCGCCGATTTTTAATGCAAAGCCTTCCTTTGGGATCACTTCAAGCAAAGTGAAGTTATCCAAGCCAAGCACCTGTGCCAAGGGCTCGGCCTTGTAGCCACTGCTTTTCCCATGCGCCAAAAAATCCAAAACTATTCCGTTTTCTTCTGCCTTCATTGCCAAAAACCCCCAAAAAAAAGAGCAATAAAAAAAAAATTATTTGGAGTACTTTAAAACAAGTTCAAGAACCTGTTTTTGCCTTGATTCATCCAGTGGAGCGTCTTTTGGAATGACAAGGCCAAGCACATCCAAGTCCTCCGGAACAACGTCAGCGATTTTTATCGCAATCCTTTCATCAACGAAACCAAGCTTTTGGAGGTCTTCCATGAGCTTTTTTGTCTTTGCAGGCGTCAACTTGACAAATTTCTTGACATAGTCATTTGTAAGGTTCTGCTCATAAGTCGGCTCAACCTCTTTCTCGTTTTTATCAAGCCTTTCCTTTAAAATGTCCTTTACTTCCGAAAGCGAAACCGCTGAAACGGAATTGATTTTTTTTCCAATCAACTTGAATCCCCCTTGCTGCCGCTGATTGCCTGCAGGTGAACAGAATTAACTATGACGCTCTTAACGCTGTTTCCCTGCCTCACACCCACAATGTAAGCATCCCCCTGCTTTCCCTCAACCCTTCCACTGACTCCCTGAAATCGGCGAAAAACCATCCCCGCGTGAAAAGAACTGTTAACGTTAATGACAACCAATGAACCCACATCAAACTTTGCAAGCATTGAGTTGACGGTCGGCCGCCTGCTGTTTTTGAACAGGTGCCTTGTTTTTGCCCTTTTTCCCCTTGGCTTCTTGTTGGTCACAAATATCACTACACAAACCAATATTAGTTATTGCAAATAATGGGAAAGCAAACTTTTAATAAGTAAACTTTTGCGCCAGTTTACAACGCAGACATGTCCCGCCTAAAGGCGGGACGGTAGTATAATTGGAAATATTAAATATAGTTTTGATTACTAATCAAACAGTGCAATTTATGAAATTTGAGCGGTTTGTATGCGGCCCACTTGAAAACAATGTTTTCCTTGTTTTCTGCGAAAAAACAAAAAAAGGGGCAATAATTGACCCGGCGCTTGGCAGCAACGCGGCGCTTAACCGCGCCAAAGAACTTTCACTCAAAGTCAAGTGGGTGCTAAATACACACGGCCATCCAGACCACACAATCGAGGACCCGTTTGCAAAAAAAGAAACCGGCGCAAGGCTCGCAATCCACAAACTGGACGAATACAGGCTCTCGCAGAACCCCAAAGTTGTGACACCCTACCTTTCCGCAAAACAGGAACCGGTTGCCGCGGAGCGCACTTTTAAGGACGGCGACAAAATTTCCTTTGGCACGGTTTCTTTGAAGGTGATTCACACACCCGGCCACACCGAGGGCTCGTCGTGCTTTTTTGAAGAAAAAACAAAAACCCTTTTCTCCGGCGATACCCTGTTTTCGCGCACATACGGCAGGACAGATTTTGAGGGAGGCAACGCGGAGCAAATGAAGCAAAGCCTGAAAAAATTGTATAACTCGCTGCCAAAAGAAACGCTTGTCTGCCCCGGCCACGGCGAATTCACGAAAATCGAAAAAGAAAAATGGATTGAAGAAATTTAAAAAAACAAAAAAATTACTTCAGCCTTGCCGACAGCTTTTCAATCATGTCTTTTGTCATTGATTTCAGGCCGTATTTTGGCTTCCAGCCCCATTCTTTTCTCGCCGCGGAGTCATCGAGCGATTTTGGCCATGAGTCCGCGATTTTTTGCCGAAAATCCGGCTTATAGTCGCACTTAAAGCCAGGGATTTCTTTTGCAATTGCTAAGGCAAGCTCTTTTGGCGAAAAGCTCATCGCGTTTACGTTGAAGTCACAGTGGTGTTTTAGTTTTTTTATGTCCGCTTCTGCCAAGTCAACTATTGCCTTGAGTGCGTCCGGCATATACATCATTGGAAGCGCGGAGTCTTCGCGCAAAAAACAGGTGTACTTTTTGTTCTTTATTGCCTCGTAAAAAATTTCAACCGCATAATCTGTCGTGCCGCCGCCGGGTAGCGAAACGCTTGAAATTATTCCCGGAAACCGGACTCCGCGGACATCTAAGCCGAATTTCTGGAAATAATAGTTGCCCAAAAGCTCGCCTGCAACTTTTGTGACGCCATACATTGTGGTTGGCTTCTGAATTGTTTCGTTTGGCGTGTTGTCGCGCGGGGTCTCGGGGCCAAACGCCGCAATCGAACTTGGAATCATTATGCGTTCAAGCTGCAATTCGCGCCCGACTTCAAGAACATTGTATGTGCCATTCATGTTGACGTCATACGCAAGCTGCGGGTTTTTTTCGCCCGTTGCGGAAAGAATTGCAGACAAGTGGTAAATTGTGTCCGCCTCGTGCTTTTTCACCAGCATTTTGATGCTGCTTTTATCGGAAACATCCCCAAAATCAATGGGCCCATTTTTCATTTCGCCCTCGGGCTTTTTTTTGTGCCCGACTGCGACAACGTTTTCCCCACCGTATTTTTCCCGCAAATAAGGGACCAATTCGGAGCCAATCTGGCCAAATGCACCCAAAACAAGAATCTTTTCCATGAAAGCACACCTCGTGCAGAAAAGAAAGCACATTTGGTTTAAAAAAATACTTGCAGGCCCAAATTGCTCAAAAAACAAAGAGTTTAAATTGTTCTCAAATTATTTTTATTGAATGGAAGAAACAGCGGCCTTTGCTTGCGGGTGCTTTTGGGGAGTGGAAGACGTATTTATGCAGGTTGAGGGCGTGAAGCAAACCACTGTTGGCTATACCGGCGGGCA
>CAYIER010000084.1:0-4668 GCA_964362395.1 uncultured archaeon | reverse complement strand
GGCTGTTCTTTCTGGTAAGATTCGGGCTGCTCACAATATTTGGAAGCCTGATAACTAAGTAAAAAATAAAAAAAAGAAAAAAAGGAAACATCAAATTTAGATGTTCCCAGTACAGGTTGCTGTTTCTGAGTGTGGCAATCCCGAGTCAATATTTGTATAGGTGATTGTCGAGGTAATCGAATAATTACCAGAAGACGGACAACCTGTCAATGCGGCTGAAGCTAATGAAAAGTCTGAACCCAAACCAGGGTTTGTCGGAGTTGCTACCGCAGTTGCAGCCGTACAACTTCCAGTATAAGCCGCTGATATGGTATCTATTGCACTTCCGGTTCCATTTGCTAGGCTAATGGTTAATACGCCACTAGTCAAGGAATGGTCCTTGTACAATAGCTTGTTCAGCCCCGAACACGTTCCTGCCGCCGGGGGATTAAATATTCCGAATGCGAATAATGCCGCAATTACAATGATTATTACAACGAGTGCCCACCCATAGGTCATCAGGTATTCAAGGGCTGATTGTCCTTTGTTATTCATGTTTTTTCCTCCTTTTTGAAATTTTTACTAAAAACAACAAAAAAACCATTCTTCGGGGCTTTTTGTGATTGAATACAAATAAATCTCTCGAAATATATAAAGCTTTCTTTGACAAAAACCAAACAAAAACACCAAAAAAACCTCGCAAAATAGTTTAAAGCCTTTGATACAGGCTTATTTTAGTGGTAAAATAACGTATTCAGAGGTTCAGCAATTTGTAAAAAAGAAATATTGTTTCACCCCAAGAACCTGCTGGATTGCCGATGCCAAAAGAGCATGTGAATATAAGGTCAAGAAAGCCCACAACAGAAAAGGAAAAAAAATGGCAAATCCGTGCCCTTATGGTAAAATAGAAGCCGTAAAATACGGCGTTTTGCATGTTTGGCCAAAAAGATAATTTGCAACATCACCACTACATAACAATATTGTTATTCTGGAGTGATAAAGCACCTGAAAAAATTAACCCCAGAGGCAATAAATTTGCCAAAAAAAGAAGCTTTTATATAAATAATATATATAATTATATATAGAATTTTTTGCTTTTTCAAAAAAATGGTGAGCTTATTTCAACAAGTGACTTTGTCAGGATTCCGCTTGAACGCGTTGGCGCGCTGATTGGGCGCGGCGGAGAGACAAAAAAAGAAATCGAGAAAAAAACAAAGGCCACGCTAAAAATCGACTCACAGGAAGGCGAAGTCGAGATTTTTGCAAAAGAAATCAACGAGGGATTTTTCAAAGCCAAAGACATTGTGCGCGCAATCGGGCGTGGCTTTTCGCCGGAAAAGGCTTTTAGGCTCCTTGAACCGGACTGCTTTCTTTCAATAATTGAACTATCTGATGTCGCTGGAACAAAAAAAGAAATGGAGCACAAGCGCGGGCGCGTAATCGGAACAAGCGGGCGCGCTAGGGAAGAAATCGAGGAAGACACGGGTGCAAGCGTGAGCATTTACGGAAAAACCGTTGCAATAATTGGCACGGGGGACGAAATAGAGCAGGCAAGCAGGGCGGTTGAAATGCTCCTGCATGGCGCAAGCCACGAGACAGTTTACTATTCATTAAAAAAAGAATTGCACCAAAAAAAATTCGAGCTGTAAAAGCATGGCGGAAGAGAAAACAAAACTGGTTGAAGACAAAACCGTTTCGGCGGAAGAATTGTCAAAGGACTTCAAGGAACACAGCGTTGCCGAGTTCTTCAAAAAAAACATGCAGATGCTCGGGTTGACTGGAAAAATAAAGACACTTACAACAATTATCCACGAATATACTTCGAATTCTTTGGATGCCTGTGAGGAAGCCGGAATTTTACCTGACATTGAAGTGCAGATAGACGAAATCGGGGACGAATACGTTGAAGTCACAGTAAAAGACAACGGACCGGGGCTTACACCAGAACTTGTAGGAAAAGCCCTTGGACAGCTTTTGGCAGGGACAAAATTTCACAGGATGATTCAAATGAGGGGCCAACAAGGAATCGGGGCCAGTGGAGTTACTATGCTTTCACAAATTACCACGGGAAAATCTGTCAAAGTAATCACTGGAACAAAGAGCGGCAAAACAATTTCCTGTGAAATAAACATTGACGCCAAAAAAAACGCGCCAAAAATCTCAAACCTCGTTGACCTGAAAAAGCCATTCCAGGGGCTTGTGGTGAAGGCAAAATTCAAGGGAGTAAAATATGTCAACTCTGAACAGGGGCCACTAGAGTACCTGCGGAGGACCGCGATTGCAAACCCGCATGCAAAAATAAAATTCATTTCGCCAGACAAGCAGTCAATAATTTTTAACCGCAGCTCAAAAGACATCCCAAAAAAACCGCTTGAGATAAAACCGCACCCAAAGGGCGCAACCGTTGACGAGGTTGCAACCCTTGCAAAGCATGCCGATGCAAAAAAAGTCTCCAGTTTCCTGAAAGCCGAATTTGACAGGATGGGCGACAAGGCAATAGAGGAAATAGCAAAAGGGGTTTCTTTTGACTTAAACAAGGACCCGCACCAGATCGAATGGGACGAAGCAGAAGAAATAGTAAAAATGTTCAAAAAAATCGGCTTTATCGCGCCACGGACAGACGGCCTTATCCCGATCGGCGAGGACAGGATAAAAAAAAGCCTTGAAAGCATTGTTTCGCCGGAATACCTGTCGGTCATTACAAGGAAGCCACAGGTATACAAGGGAGGGTTCCCTTTCCAGGTTGAAGTCTCAATTGCTTTTGGCGGAAACGCGGGGCGCGATTCAAACGAGACACTCAAAGAACAACAAGAAGGCGCGCCAGCAAGAAAAATTGAAATAATGCGGTTTGCAAACAGGGCGCCATTATTGTTTGACAGCGGGGGCTGCGCCATAACAAAAGCAGTCCAGTCAATTGACTGGAAGCGCTATGGGATAAAGGACATGGAAACCGCGCCCATCACGGTTTTTGTCAACCTGATTTCAGTGCACATTCCTTACACTTCTGCAGGAAAGCAGGCAATAAGCGACGAAGAAGAGATAATGGAGGAACTGCGCCTTGCACTCATGGATGCCGGGAGAAAAACCGGGCTATACATCTCAAGCAAGCTACGCGAGCAGGAAAAGCAGAACAAGAGAAGAATTTTCATGAAGTATGCAAAAGAAGTCGCAATCGCACTGCACGACCTGACAAAAAAACCGGCGGCAGACATTGAAAAAAAACTGCTTGACATAGTAATGCACAAATTAAAATTAGAAGAGCAAATGGAAGCAAAGGGGATAAAAACCGAAGAAACGAATGAAGAAGAGGCAACAGAAGAGGCTGCCGGTAAAGGAAAAAATGCTAAGGGAAAAAAAAGCAGGAAAGCAGATTTTGACGAAGGTGACCAATGATGACAGAAAAGGCGGCAGAAAAAAAGGACAAGGATGTCACAAAAAAACTGGAAGAAACAGGGGCAGAAATTCTTTCACAAATAGACAAAAAACAGGACCCAAGAATCGAAATGCCCGTACGGACGCTTAGCAACATTTTCTTTGACCAAAAAAGCAAAACAATAAAACTCGGCGACAAAACAAGCTTCCGGAACTTCCTCAACATCGCGCACACAAGAAAATTCATGCAGACCATGCTTGTTGCAAGCGAAATAAAAAAAGTGATACAACAAGATGCAACAGTGTCAATCCGTGACCTATACTATGCACTAAAGCACACAATTGACGGAACACAGGAAAACACATTTGAAAATCAGGGCGAAAGCGACCCGATAATTGAAGACCTCGAAGCAGCCACAAACCTGCTGCGCGAAGAACTCCACCTGTCGGCTTCATCCAAGGGAGTCGTTACAGGGGACCTCAAAATAAAGGACGGAAACGACACAATCGACCTGACAAGGATGGGTTCCGGCGGGTGGGGAGTGCCCTCAAACGTCGAGCCAGAAAGAATCGAATTCAAGGACGTAAGCGCAGACTATGTGCTATTCATTGAAAAAGACGCCGTATGGAAAAGGTTCAACGAGGACAGGTTCTGGAAAAAAAACAAGTGCATCATAATAACAGGCAGGGGACAGCCATCAAGGGCAGAAAGAAGGCTCGTGCAGCGCCTGAACATGGAGCACAACCTCCCCGTATTCGCACTAATGGATGCCGACCCATGGGGAATGTACATTTACTCGGTAATAAAACAGGGGTCAATCTCGCTCTCTTACTCAGAAGAAAAACTTGCAACACCCGACACAAAATACATCGGCCTCACAACAAAAGACGTTGAAACATACAAGATACCAAAAGAAGTCACAATCAAATTAAACCAATTGGACATAAAAAGATTAAACGAAATGGCAGGCTACGACTGGTTCAAGAAAAAAGAATGGCAAGAAGAATTCGCACGCATGAAGCAAAAAGCAGTCAAGCTGGAACTGGAAGCATTATCCAAAAAAGGGATAAGGTTCATAACAGAAGAATACCTGCCAGACAAAATCAAAAACAAGGACTTCCTACCGTAAAGCTTATTTAAAAGAAAAGGAGTAATCCATACAAAATGCCAGCAGAATTTTTTGAAGACAAAAAAATTAAAAGTGTGAAAATAAAGTCAGAATACGGCCCCATAATAGTACTATAGCAAAGAGCATAAATAATTGGTAATCGTTTAGTTTCCTGTTCGGTTTCCTAATTGCATAATCTCAAATATGG
>CAYIER010000083.1:0-4740 GCA_964362395.1 uncultured archaeon | reverse complement strand
GGAAGGCCGGAAATAAGGGTCCGCTAATTCAAATAAAAGCAAACAAGGCAAATTTTCACTAATTCGCATTTTTAACCCTGCTTTTTAAGCACCAGTCATAATGCAAACCAACAAATAGTATTTATACTTTAACAATATAAGATACTAAGGAGAGAGAAATGCATTCGCCTGGCAAAATCGTTTTTTTGGGAGTTTTGTTCTTTTTAATTATTAGCCTAAGCTTTGGGGCAACCGCACTATACGTTTCCAAAACAGCTGAACAAACACCAATAAGCAAGCCGGCATTAATAAAATTTCCAAAAGCGCAAATTGCACAAATTACGCAAAACACGAGTGGAGGAATTACTGGGCCCCCGCAATGCAATTTTGACCAGCCAGAGTGCACACAAGAGCCATACGATTGCCGCTGTGATGCGAACGAAAACGAATTCACCCAACTCTCCATTACCTATGATTGGAATGGCATTTTTCTGCCTGGAACGCCAATGTGTATCGTTGTAGATTCTCGAACACTGCCAATTGGCGCTAGTGCACCGCCTGCAACCGGCATAGACAGGGCAACAATTACACTGACATGGACTCCGACTTATTGCCAGGCAAAAAGTTATCTACTAATAAATGATATGGGATTCTATTGCAATAACTTGCTATTTTTTGATGATTATATAATAGACGTCCAGAACGTGAACCGCTTGCCTTTAATTCAGGCAGTTCCCGCTGGGCCGATTGAAACCAGCCTAATGACACCAGTCCACATTGACGTGACTGCAACCGACCCGGACACTGCATGCACTGACGTTTTGAACAAGGACATTTTGGTTTTGTCCCAATTGCAGGGGCCGGGAACTTTTGTTGACAACGGAAACGGTGATGGGGATTTTGACTGGGGCGCAGACACTTCAGGAAACTACAATGTTCCATTTAATGTCAGTGACGGGAAAGGCGGAAGCGCAGTCGCGCCCGTGCAAATAACGGTTAATCCGGTTGCGCCAAACCCAGTGCAGGACGAACAGCCAGAGGTGAGAAAGAACCGTTACATCTCATTTGTGCCGGGCAATGCTGGAAAACAAACCGCGATCAGGGTTTTTTTAAGCGAACTAAACAATAACCATCAAAAGTTTTTTGCTTTCAAAGGCCAGTTCAGGTGGGTTGGGCCTCCACAGGATTACCCTGAAACAGCAGGTTTTCCACAGACTTTAAAGGCAGCCAAGCTCCAATGCGAACCATTTTACACTGACTGGGGCACGGCTGGAACCGTGAACGTTTACGGGGAAGAAATTCTCCCAAACTCTGCGTACGACGTGCAGGCAATACAGCAAGGTTGCAATAAGCTTGATGAAAGGTGCTATTCTGCCCAATCACAGGCGCAAACAGGCAAATGGGGGGACATAGTGGCACCGTTTGCATATGAAAACATCAGGCCACAACCCGATATTTTGGATGTTTCTGCAATTGTGGACAAAATTAAACTAACCAATGGTGCACCAACAAAACCAATGGCACAACTCCGTGGCCAATTGGTGAACCCTTCTGAAAATGTGAACGTGCTGGACATCCAATACGCGATTGACGCGTTAAAAGGCAGCCAATACCCGTTTGACATTGCAACTTCGTGCCCATGACCGCGTTAAGGGATTGTTTTTAAAATAAATTTTTAATCGTTTCAGTTTGAGTGGTTGGTGTGCTGAAGGTCGGGTTGAACGGTTTTGGGCGCATTGGCCGCCATGTGCTGCGCCGAGGGGTCAAAAGCAAAAAACTCGAATTTATTGCAGTGAACTTTGCTGCAGGCGGCAAGGACGCGGCACACCTGTTCAAGTATGATTCTGTTTACGGAAAATTTGCCGGCAAGGTCGAAGGCTTTGACAACTATTTTACAGTTGACGGGAAAAAGATACTGGTTTTTTCTGAGCGCGACCCAAAAAAAATTGGCTGGAAAAAATATGGGGTTGACCTCGTGATTGAGTGCACTGGCGTGTTTTTGTCCAAAAGCGAGGCAAAAATGCATCTTGATGGCGGCGCAAAAAAAGTCATAATCACTGCGCCTGCAAAGGGGGATGAAGCCGTCCCAAGCGTTGTTTTGGGCGTGAACTCCGGGCAAAAAAACGCGGACAGCATAATTGACGCGGCTTCCTGTACCACAAACTGCCTGATGCCGGTGCTCAAAGTGTTAAACGACAAGTTTGGGCTAAAGCGCGCATTCATGACGACAATTCATGCTTACACTAATGACCAGAACATTGTTGACAGCCGCCACAAGGATTTGAGAAGGGCTCGCGCGGCTGCATTGAACATTATTCCAACAACTACCGGCGCAAGCAAGGCCGTGGCAAAAGTTTTGCCGGAACTTGCGGGAAAAGTTGAGGGCATTGCAATCAGGGTGCCTGTTCCAAGCGGTTCGCTGATTGACCTTGTTGTGGAGCTGGAAAAGGGCACAACGCCGCAGGAAATAAATGCGGAAATGAAGAAGGCAAGCGAAACTTATTTGAAAGGGATTTTGGAGTACACCAAGGAGCCGATTGTGAGTTCAGACGTTTTGGGAAACACGCACTCCGCGATTTTTGACGCGCTGTCAACTGTGGTGCTTGGCAAAAACTTTGCCAAAGTCCTTGCATGGTACGACAACGAAATGGGCTATGCACAGCGCGTTGTTGACTTGGCGGAAAGCCTTGCTTAGCGCCCCAAAAACAATTCAAATGATTTTTTATATTTTTGAGGGTTCTTCAAAAAATCGAGTTTTTTTAAGCCCGAAACCAATGAATACATTGGAACATTTTTTTCCAACCCAAATTCTGGAAAATTAATTGGTTTTAATTTGCGGGGTTTTGGAATTTTTTTGTAGTTTGTGTTTTTTTCCCACCCAGTTGTTGTTTCAAAAAACATTGCGCCGCCTTTTTCGCGATACAGCGAATAATCTGATTCAAAGTTTTTTTCCACCCAGTTTGCCATCACCAGCGTTTCTTTTTTCGGGTTCACCGTCACGTGGCCGTACCCTGGCGGCATTATCACTTTTTCGCCGGCAGTTGCGGCAACGACAACAAAGTCTTTTTCTGTCTGCAAAAGGTAGTGTGCTGTTCCGGAAATGACTTCGTAGACTTCAGGAAAACAGGTGTTTGCCCCGAAAACTTTTGGGTGAAAGTGCCCTAGTGTTTTGACGAATTCTTTCCCGATTTTTGCGCCAGGAATAACGGTTATGTCGTAGCGCAGGTTGTTTTCAAAAATTTTTTTGGCGTGTTCCACAAGGCACACTCCGCGGTACATGCAGTAAAGCTCTTTGGGCGCGGCTGCCTCTTTGTCCAAAAGCACCTGCTTCATTTGCCCAAGCAAGCGGACAGCGGGCAAAACTTCTTTTAGCCCGCCTTTGAATTCTAGGCGGTTTTTTTCCAGAAACAGCGGCAGCCCGCTTTTTTTCAGCTCCATTTTTGTCACTTTGGTTGGGTATAAATACATTTTTTGGTTAGGTATAAATACATTTCTTGGTTATCTTAATATTGTTTTAGGATTGGTGGATTGGTTGCCATTTAAGTCGATTTTTGATGTGCCGTTGAAGGGAAAAACCGTTCTTTTGCGGGTTGACATCAACAGTTCTGTTGTCGAGGGCCGCGTTGTCGTGAGTTCAAGGCTTCGCGAGCATGCAAAAACAATTTATTCGCTTTCAGAAGAGGAAGCAAAAGTTGTTGTTTTGAGCCACCAGGGGCGAAAGGGCGAGGAGCACTTCATTTCGCTCAAGCGGCACGCGGATTTTTTGAAAAAGTTTCTTGACAAGGAAGTCAAGTTTGTCGGGTGGCAGGAGGATTTTGTAAAGGAAATAAAAGCCATGAAAAACGGCGACGTTTTGGTTCTTGACAACACCCGTTTTTTGGACATTGAGACTATGGAGGGCAAGTCGCCAAAAGAATTTTCAAAAATGTCGCCAATACAAGAGCTGGCAGAAGCCGGGGATTATTTTGTCCAAAACGCGCTGAGCGTGTGCCACCGAAACCATGCAACGGTTGTCGGCTTTGTTGGCTTGCCGTCTTTTGTCGGCCCGCTTTTGGGAAAAGAACTGGAGGCGCTTGAAAAATTGAGCATAAAAGAAGACCGCAAATTGCTGATTTTGGGGGGAGGAAAGCCCGAGGACAGCATGGGGGTGCTTGAGTCAATGCTAAAGCAGGGGCTTTGCGACAATGTATGCCTTGGAGGGCTTTTTGGGGAAATGTTTTTGCGCGCCGGCGGGAAACGGCTTGGAAAAAAGGACGGGTTTTTGGACAAAAAAGGATACATGGGGCTTGAGCCGCGCATAAAGAAAATCCTTTCAGGCTATAGCGCAAAAATAATCCTTCCAATTGACCTTGGGGCAAAGTCAAACGACGGTGAACGGATAGAAATAAAGGTTTCAGAGCTGCCCACAGAATTTGAAGTGCTTGACATCGGGATTGAAACTACCGAATTGTTCAAGAAAAAAATCAGGGAAGCAAAAACGGTTGTTTTCAACGGCCCGCTTGGAGTATACGAAGAAAAGAGCTTCAGCATTGGGACAAAAAAAATCCTTGAAACGATTGCCTTTGGGCGGTGCTATTCGATTGTCGGCGGCGGCGACACTGAAAAGGCGATTTTTACAATCGGCCTCTTGCCGCAGGATTTTTCACACCTAAGCCTTGCAGGAAAGGCCTTGCTTGAATACCTTGCGGGGGAAAAACTGCCGGGGCTTGAAGTGCTCAATCAAAACTAATAGCAAAGAGCATAAATAATTGAACTTTTAAT
>CAYIER010000082.1:0-5124 GCA_964362395.1 uncultured archaeon | reverse complement strand
GCCGATTTGTTAACCCGGGCACACATTTAACAAAAAAACAGCGAAAAAACCATGAAACTTATAATAACCGAAAAGTCAATTGCAGGCCAAAGAATCAGCGAAATATTGTCCGATGGGACAGCAAAGGCAGCAAGGGAAGGCAACGCGCAGGTGATTTCCTTTGAACGCGGCGGAGAAGATTTTTTGGTGATCCCGCTTAGGGGCCACATAGTGGACGTTGACTTCCCAAAACAATACAGCTACTGGCTTGGGACAGACCTCAAAAAACTTGTCGCCGCGCCCATAGAATACATCGGGAAAGAAAAAGACATAATCGAAGCGCTAGGCAAAAAGCGCGAAGAAGTTGACGAAGTCATAATTGCAACAGATGCTGACCGCGAAGGGGAAAGCATTGGGCGCGAAGCACTCACATTCATTGAAAAAACCAACAAAAAAACAAAAGTCTCGCGCGCATACTTTTCAGCAATCACGCCACAGGACATTGAAGAGGCATTTGAAAAGCTAAAAAAACTCGACTACAATTACGCCGACTCGGCAGACTGCAGGCGCGAAATAGACCTCGTGTGGGGAGCAGTGCTGACACGCTACCTGTCACTGGTATCAGGCCAGCTTGGAAAAGACTTCCTCTCAGCCGGGCGCGTGCAGACACCAGTCCTTGCAATAATAGTACAACGCGAAAAAGAACGATTTGCATTCGAAAAAAACAAGTACTGGGTTTTGGAGGCAATTTTTGAAAAAAACAAGGAAAAGTTTTACGCCGAGCACAAAACAGGAAAATTTTTTGACAAACAAGAAGCACAAAAGGCATTTGACAAAAAAACAGGCAAAGGAACGGTAACAAAAGTCGAGAGCAAAAAAAGGGTGCTTGCAAAGCCCGTCCCATTTAACACAACCGAGTTCCTGCGCGCTGCAACAACAATCGGAATGACGGCAGGCGAGGCAATGAGCATAGCGGAACAGTTATACCAGCAAGGATTCATTTCCTACCCGCGGACAGACAACACGGTTTTCAAAAAAACAATCGACCTAAAAACAATACTTTTGAAACTGCGCGACGTAAAAGAACTCTCGCACCTTGTGGACAAAATAATCGCACTTGGAAAAATCGAGCCATCGGCCGGAAAAAAGGAAACAACAGACCACCCGCCGATTTACCCCGTGATGCCTGTGCAGAAAGAAAAGCTCCCCGAAAAACAATGGAAAGTATACGAACTCGTTTTGAGGCGGTTTCTTGCAGTGCTCTCAACCGATGCGCAAACGCTCAACGTGACAGTCGACATTGACCTCAACACAGAGCCGTTTGTTGCATGGGGCCAGACAATAACAAAGCAGGGCTGGAAAGAATTCTACCCGTACTCAAAACTCACCGAAACAATCCTTCCAGAACTAAAAAAAGGCGACACAGTCAACCTCATAAAACTCGACATGGCGGAAAAAGAAACACAGCCGCCGGCAAGGTACTCCCAGTCCACCCTGATAAAACTGATGGAACAGCTAGGGCTTGGCACAAAATCGACCCGCCACGAAATAATCCAAAAGCTTTACTCGCGCCGCTACATCGCGGGGCTGAAATCAGTAGAACCAAACAAAATCTCGTTTGCAGTCATTGACTCGCTGCAAAAATATGCAAAAACAGTCACAGAGCCGGAAATGACCTCTGTTCTCGAAAAAGAAATGGACGAAATCGCTGCAGGAAAAAAAAGCAAAAAAGAAATAGTCGACAAATCCACAAACTACCTTACCACAATCCTTGACCGCCTGCTGGAGCACAAAAACAACATCGGCCAAGATCTAAGGAATGCACTGCAAGAGGACTCAATTGTAGGCACGTGCGACAAGTGCGGGAAAGGGCAGCTGCGAAAGCTCAAAAGCAAAAACCAAAAATGGTTCCTTGCATGCAATAGGTACCCCGAATGCAAAACCACCTACCCGCTTCCACAAAACGGCAAGGTTTACGCAACGGAAAAAAAATGCGAAACCTGCGGAAAGCCCGTAATAAAGGTTGTAGGAAAACGGTTCCGCTACGAAATGTGCATCGACCACTTGTGCCTTTCAAAAAAAGACTGGAAGAAAAAAGACGCAAAAGAACCGGCGGAAAAAAAAGAGCCGACGGAAAGCAAAGGAAACGGAAAAAAAACAAACCCAAAAAAATCTTAAAAAACCGGAAAAATAGTAGAACGGGGCCATTTTTCAGATACCAATCAAGCTTGGTGAGCCTAACCCCGTTCTATTTGTGATGTGCTATACAATATTTCTAGGATTGGATCCCCCCAATTTTTTATTACAAAAATATTACAGCTATCCGCATTTATATAGATTCTACTGCATTTAATGCCTTTTTTTGCATATTAATTTTTAATTTGATGTAACAAAAATACTATTGGTGTTTTTGTGCGCATTGACGACGAAATTAGGTTAAACATTGCAGAAGCGCTCCTCAAAGAGCATTCAGTCATGCCAAACATCAGGCAGCTGCAAAAATACACCGGCTACCACAAGGCAACAATCAAATCTTCCATTGATTTCATGAAAGAAGCGGGGCTTCTTTTAGGGTATGGGCCAAAATTTGACTTCAAAAAATTCGGCTACAAGCTTGAAGTGATTGCGCTCTTTCAGGCGGACATGTCTGACAAAAAAACGTTTGAAAAAATACTCCAAGCAGCAAAGGAAGACCCGAACATGTACCGCCTCTCAAGCATAATCGGCTCAGGAAACTGGAACCTTATGGCACACCACATTTACAAAGACGTGGACTCCTACCATAAAGACATCACCAAAAAATACTACGAGAAAATTCCGCAGATTTTTTCGGTGCTAAAGGACCGCCAGATTTATTACGAAAACGAGCCATTCTACAAGGCCGCGTCAAGGACAACGGCAATGGTTGAAATAATCCGCAAAGAAAAAGGGCTGTGACACGCAAATGCAGATAACCATAAAATTTGAAAAAAGCCTCCAGGAAAACGCATCAGAATATTACGATAAATCCAAAAAGGCGAAAAAAAAACTGGCCGGGCTTGAAAAAGCAGTGCTTGAAATGGAGAAAAAAATCACGCTGGCATCGGAAAAAAAAGATACCGCAGAACAATCGCACGATTTGAAAAAGAAGCGCGAAAAACAGTGGTTTGAAAAATTCCACTGGTTTAACACAAGCGAACAGTTCCTCGTGATTGCAGGCCGCGACGCAAAAAGCAACGAATCGCTTGTCAAAAAATACATGGACAAAAGCGACGCTTACTTTCATGCAGAAATATTTGGCGCACCACACACGGTGCTGAAAACGGACAAAAAAAAGCCAAAAGAAATATCATTAATGGAGGCGGCACAGTTTGCGGCAATTTTTTCGCGGGCATGGAAGCAAAAACTGCCAGCAGCCGACGTTTATTCAGTAAAGCCCGGACAGGTAAGCAAAAGCGCGCCAACCGGAGAGGCAATCGGGACAGGCGCATTCATGATTTACGGAAAACGTGACTGGTTCAAAAAAACCCCGCTTGAATTTGCAGTCGGCACGAACAGCGAAGGAAAAATTATTTCCGGCCCAAAAAGCGCAATTGAAAAACAAACCAAAAACTTCATTCAAATAGAGCAAGGCGAAGAAACAACAGGAAGCGCCGCAAAACAGATAAAAAAAATCCTCGAACACAAAAGCGCAAAAAAACTAGACCTCGACGAAATAATCTCAATGCTGCCGGCGGGCGGGGTGAAACTGCGGAAAAATGGGTGACACAAGACTTAAACACTAAAATTTACACAACCGCCAAATCAATTTTTCACCCAGCCGCAGGCACAGTTAGATTAATATGATTTTTCAAATACCCGTCTGTTAAGAGGCAATTATTATGATTGGGCAGCATAAAAAAGAAATGGTTTTGCGGGTAGAGGACCCGGACCCAAGCCATGTCGGCAGAAACATAGTGACCCTTGACAAGAGGACAAAAGAGGCACTGGAAGTCACGTCGGGCGACATAATTGAACTAGAGGGGACAAAAAAAACAGCAGCCGTAATCTGGCCGGCACGCGCCGAAGACGAAGGAAAAGGCATTATCAGGATGGATAATTTAATCAGAAGCAATAGCGGGGTTGCACTAGGCGACAAAATCACTGTCCGCAAGGCAATTTACGTTGAGGCAAAAAGAGTCGTGCTTGCACCCACACAAGAAGTCAGGATCATTGCCTCAGGGTATGACAGGATACTTAAAAAAAACTTCATCGGCCGCCCCCTCAACAAAGGCGACAATGTCTGGATAAGCGTCTTTGGCTCAGGCTTCGTTTACAAGGTCGTTGACACCTTGCCGCGCGGAATAGTAAAAATCAGCGACTTCACACAGTTTATCCTCAAAGAGGAACCGGTAAAAGAAGACACGTCTTCGCTTCAAAAAATAAACTACGAAGACATTGGCGGCCTCGAAGAGCAGGTGCAAAAAATCCGGGAAATGATTGAGCTGCCAATGCGCCACCCCGAAATTTTCCGGAAACTCGGAATCAACCCCCCAAAAGGAGTGCTGCTTCACGGCCCACCGGGAACAGGAAAAACACTTCTTGCAAAAGCAGTTGCAAACGAAACACAGGCACACTTCATTGCAATCAACAGCCCAAGCATTATGTGCGTTGACGGAAACACAAAAATTTTAACCAACCCAAGCGGCGGAAAAAAAATAAAGGAAATTTTTTCAGAAGCTGAAAAAAAAGGAAAAACAATTAATGGCGGAAAAATGAAAATAATCCAGTTAAAAAAACCGCAAACGGTTTTTTGCATGGACAAAAACCTTAAAATAAAAAAAGGAAAAATCACCCATATAACCAAATTGAAAGCAAAAACTTACAGGGTGCAAACAGGCCTTGGGGAAGAACTAATCTGCTCTGCAAACCACCCGTTTGCATGCATGGATTCTTTTGGAAACATCATTTGGAAAACTGCAAAAGAGCTTTCAAAAAATGATTTGGTGGCAGTTGCCAAAACACTTCCACAGGGAAAACAAAAAAAATTCGATTATTTGAATGATTTGCCGCCCCACACTTGGATAAGGGCAAAAAAAGGCACGATTAAACTGGAACATTTCAAAGGGCAGAAATCGGAAGTGCTGGGGGTAAAAATCGCGGCAAGAAGGAGAAATTTAAAAGAAA
>CAYIER010000081.1:1350-5143 GCA_964362395.1 uncultured archaeon | reverse complement strand
GCGATGCGCATGCTGGGCATTGCGAAACAAAAAACAACCCAAAAGTTCCAATGCCACTTGCCCCGGCTCCGCTAAATTTTTTGTTTAAACTGCATGTTTTTGGCTGCCTCCAAAGAAAAACCTGGTATGAAAAAGTTACTCCAAAAAGAGTTATAAAAATTAATAACAAAATTCCATTGAGCCATGTTATTGTTGCAATCCAGACATCAAGATTTTCTATTATCCCAAGCAATTGCGTGTAAACATAAACGGCAAGCATTAAAATGCTTGAAAAAAATGCCAGCAAAAAATAAAAAGGTTTTTTTAATACTTGAAAGATTTTCACGTTTTTCATCCTCGAAAAAAAGGGGATTGTGAAGCGGCTCTAAAAGCCGCTTTCACTTTTATTTTTTATTTTAATTTAAGAGTGCATCAATTGCTGTCTTAAAGCTTGCATAAGGCTGTGCTCCAACCAGCAACTGCCCAGTGCCGCCTCTCTTTCCTATTACAAACGAGGGTGTTCCGCCTACGCCTGCCGTGGAGCCGTCACTGACATTACTTTGCACGGCAGAAGTGTATTTTCCAGTGTCAAGACAAGAGTTAAACTCTGTTGCATTTAATCCAAGGTCAACTGCCCATTTTTTGACATCGTCTTTAGTTATATTGCTTATTGTTCCCTGGCCAAACTTTTCCTGTTCCACAAAAATTGTGTCATGAAACTCCCAGTATTTTCCCTGATCCCCTGCACACCTTGCAGCTTCAGCGTAAACCGGCGCCATTGGGTGAAAACCTAAAGGAAAGTCCTTGTAGATTAATTGAACTTTTCCAGTTTCAATGTATTCCTTGTCAAGCTGTGATTTTGCATCATTAAACCACTTTCGGCAAAAAGGGCATTGGTAGTCAGAATATTCTACTATGATTACGGGGGCGTCGTCTTTTCCAAGCTTTCCGGCAAAGTTTTTGCTTGTTTCAGCCAGCGAAATTGGCCCAGCGCTTGGCTGTGGGCTTGGAGAAGGCGTCGGCAAAGGCGCAGCAACTGCAATCCCTGGATTTGTCTGTGTTCCAGCCTTTTGAAGTGTGCCGGCAACCGAAAGCCCGCTTAACTTATTTCCCATGTCTGCTCCTACAAAAAAAATTGTTCCAGAAATTATTAGCGCTGAAAGCAACAAGCTTACAGGCAGGTATAGTTTTTCACTCATTTTTTTCACTCCTCTTTTTTGCAACTTATTTCACACTTAAAATCATCAGCATAAAAACTAAATCCGTTTTGGGCTGACGAAAAATTGATTGTAGAATTTTCAGAAAACAATTGCTTTTTGGTCGTATAAAAAGAAAATTCTTTTGAATGGTTTTGTTCCTGCAGTTCAATTATTATTTTTGCAGTATTCTCTTTTACTTCAGGATTGACAGCAATGAATGCAAATGCGGCTATTATAAAAACAGAAATTAATCCAATGCCTGTGTAAAGGTAGTTGTCGTTTTGCATTCAATAAAACCTTAATGTAACCTTAATGTAATAACGCTATTTAAAGCTATCGTTTTGTTATTTTATTGGTGGTTTTTTGGCATTTGAATTGGCTTTATCAGTAATTTCAACGCTTTTTTTTCTTGCAGCAATTTTTTTCTCTTACAAGCTGTCAAAAGAAACAGGGGGTGAAAAATACTGGCTCTTTCTTGTAATTGCAGCCATTAGCTTCAGTGTCGCGCATTTGGCAGCAAAAGGCTTCCTGTTAAACCTGTCCTCTGGAGCCTTTTTTTTATTAAGAGAAACAGGTGAAATAGTCGGGGCGTTTTCCATGGCTTATGCCGCTTTTGGCCTATATACTTCAATGAAAAAAATTCGCGAAAAAACTTCAAAAGAATTAGAGGAATAAAAAATGTCCAAAACAATTTTGTTTTACTGGGGAAAGGGGGCTGCGATTCGTGTCAAACTCTTAAATGAAATTTATAAGTGCAATAAAAACAACCACCCATGTTATTTGAATTTGCTTGCAGAAAAAGTTGGGCTCACGCATGTCGCAGTAAAAAAACACCTTGACTTAATGCTTGAAGAAGAATACATTAAGGAAATAAATCCTGCCGGAAAACCGGTTTACATTGAACTAACAGAAAAAGGGAAAGGCGTATTAAAAGAATTTAAAAAAGAAAGAAAGGAGATGTAATCATGGCGACTCAACCAGTTTTGAAAAAAGAATTTATTTTGCCCGCTGTTGGATTGCTTATTATTGCGGCAATAATTTTATTGCTTTTTTTCCTGCCTGCCAAAACGCCTGAAACAAATCGGATAATCGAGGAAAATTTGGAGGGGCTGCCTTTGGCAACAGAAACAACTGAAGCAAATCTTGCTGATAGGGAATTGTTTGAATTATCGGCAGAAAAAGTTGTGCAGACTGTTGATGGAAAAAAGTTTGCAGGGTACGCTTACAATGGGCAGTACCCTGGTCCATTACTAAAAGTAAAGCAGGGGTCAAAAGTAAAAGTTTTGTTCAAAAATAATTTGCCGGAACCAACAACCGTGCACTGGCATGGCTTGCGCTTGGAAAACCGCTTTGACGGAGTACCAGAGATAACACAGGAAGAAGTAAAGCCAGGGCAGTCTTTTGAGTACCAGCTTTCTTTTCCTGATACAGGGCTTTATTGGTACCACCCGCATGTGCGAGAGGATAGACAGCAAGAATTTGGCTTGTATGGAACGATTCTTGTTGAGCCAAAAGAAAACGCGTTAAATGAAATGCGTGAAGAAATTTTGGTTTTGGATGACCTGCTTTTTGAAGGAGACAAAGTTCCTGCTTTTGAAGAAAAAGAAGCCAATTTTGCCATTATGGGGCGCTTTGGCTCGGTAATGCTTGTAAACGGAAAAACTGATTTCAGGCTTGATGCCAAAGCAGGAGAACCGATAAGGCTCTATTTGTTGAATGCTGCAAATGTGCGTCCTTTTCGGTTTGCAATTGAGGATATAAAACTCAAAGTAGTTGGAGGCGATGCAGGCTTTTTTGGAACCCCTTTCTTTGCAGACAATGTAACTTTAGGCCCCTCTGAAAGGGCAATTGTTGAAGTGTTCTTTGAAGAAGTAGGCGGTTTTACAATCCAAAACAACACCCCTTTAGGAATTACTCCTTTGGGAAAAGTAGTTGTTTCCCCTAACGAAATTAGCCTTTCTGCAAAAGAGTCTTTTGAAACCCTGCAGGAAAACGCTTTAAGCAAGGAAGAAATTGAAAAATTCAAGCCATTCTTTGGGCAAGACCCTGATTTTGAGTACGAGCTTTTGATTCGCTGGCCGGTAATGGACAGAATGATGCAGGGAATGCCACATGGTGGTTCAATGAGAGGAATGCATGGAAGCGATGACGGCATAGAATGGGAGGACTCAATGAAAGAAATCAACGAGATAACCACAACTGAAGAAATCACTTGGATCATACGTGATGCGTTAACAAAAAAGGAAAACATGGATTTTTTCCAGACAGTAAAAAAAGGCGACATAAAAAAAATCCGCCTGCATAATTTGGAAAACTCAAGCCATCCAATGCAGCACCCAGTTCACTTGCATGGAAACAGGTTCCTGGTTGTCGCAGTTGATGGCGTTCCAAACGAAAAACTTGTCTGGAAAGACTCTGTTCTTGTCCCAACAGGAAAAACCGTGGACTTGCTTGTGGATTTTTCAAACCCCGGCGACTGGATGATTCACTGCCACATCTCAGAACACCTGGAAGCAGGAATGATGAGCATGATTAAAGTGGAAGAAATTTAAGGAGGAAACAAAAAATGCAAAAAGGTTACATCTTGATTTTAATTGCGGCTGCAATTTTTATTT
>CAYIER010000081.1:0-1340 GCA_964362395.1 uncultured archaeon | reverse complement strand
GCCACATAGCAGAACACCTGGAAGCAGGAATGATGAGCATGGTTAAGGTAGAAGAAAACATTTAAGGAGAAAACAAAAAATGCAAAAAGCCTATATTGTGGTTTTAACTGTGGCCACAATTTTTATTTTTGGATGCCTGCAACCAAGCGCACAGGTGCCACAAACAGGAGATGCTTCCATCACTTCAAATGAAAACTTGCAAAAAGTTTCTTTGAGGGCACTAAACACCGGCTTTTACGACAAACTCGAAATCCGGGTAAAAGCCGGCCAGCCTGTCGAATTATCTTTTTCTGCTGACATTGATTCTGGCTGTGGCCGGGGGTTGCTTATCCCTGCATTTGGTGTGAATTTGTTGTCAATGAAGGGCGAAACAAAAACAGCTATTTTTACTCCGAAAGAACCAGGTGTTTATCCATACCATTGCAGCATGAGAATGTTTAACGGAAAACTAATAGTGGAGGAATGATAAAAAATGGTGAAAGTAAAAGACCCCGTTTGTGGAATGGATTTTCACAAAAAGAAATTGCTGCAAGGCTTAGGCTAACACCTCCACGAATTTCCCAAATCATTAAAGAATTCCGTGAAGCAATTCTAAAATAGCTCTATTTCGCCAGATAAACCGTTTGTGCGGGGTATGCGAATTCGATTTTGTTTTTTTCAAACGCTTTTTTATTGCAATGTTTACTGTGTTTTGGTTTCAGTCAGCTTTATTGTCCCGCGATTGTAGTTCAGTTCGACTATGAAGTCTTTCAGGAATTCAGTTCCAAGTATGATGTCTTTGTGCATTGGGGTTTTGACTGGAACCATTACTTCCAAAAGTTTTCTGTAGGATTTGTGGGGGTTTTCAAGCTTAAAATAAATTTTTGAAGTCTTGTATTCGAATTCATGTTCTGCGCCTTGTGCCTTGAAAATTTCTTCTGAAAGCGGCAATTTAAAATAATCCGCAAAATCTGCAGGGATATAGTTCAAATCAGAGCCAGTATCCAAAATTGCAATTACTTCTTTTGCTTTGTCCTTGTATGAAAGCAAAACTTTTATTTTGGGCCGCAAAGTTGATTTGTTTTCAAATTTTTCTTTCTTGAACTTGAACAGATAAAACATAATCTTCAAAGCAACTGCGCTACTTTTGCAGGGATTCTTGTTATCAGCACTTTTTTCAGATTAAATTCCCTGTCAACTATTTCTGCAACTTCCTTAAAACTAGCGCCATGTGCCACGACTTTGTTGCCCAATATGCCGACCCACTCGCCGGCATATTTGCTGAAATCAGTTTTTATGAAAAAATCGTAGTTTGAATAGGTCATTTTTGCACCTTTAACTTTAATATATAGCAAAGAGCA
>CAYIER010000080.1:0-5159 GCA_964362395.1 uncultured archaeon | reverse complement strand
AAAGAAGATACTACAGAACGTAACTTATTTTACTCAAAAAGTGGCGAAGTCAGGATGTATAGATTGCAATACCAAATTGGCAATTGAAGAAAATTAATATTTCATTTCGCCAATTTGGCACGAATCTGTTCGTTTTTTCATGGAATCCACTTTTTGTTTTAATTTTTTTGAACTATTTTTTTAGCATCCACCAACCATTTGTTGGCTGGGCGCGGGAGCTGCTTGCCCTGTTGCCGCGTTTTGTGCGGGTGCACTTGCTTGTGCGGCAATGCCTGTTGCGTTTCCGCCAGACACAAGCGAAGCCATGATAATGTTTTGTTGTGCCGTTTTTTCGTTCAGCCCTGAAAGTTGTGTGGCCTGGACTATTGAAACGACAAGCACTACTGCAACCGCCACTAATGCGAGATTCTCAATTGTTGTTGTCAATTTCTAACCTCCGTTTGTTTTATCTTTACGCGAAATTTTCCGTACATTTCAGCAGCCCCCCACCATCGGGCCGCCGCTTTGCTGGGTTCCTTTTTCTATTCCCCTGTACTTGTTTGATGCAAGGTTAATGTAATCGAACTCAATCCCTTTTGCCTTGAGTGCCTGTGCTTTCTGTGCCAATACACCAGGGAAGTAGAGGGTTTTCCATTTTCCGAGTTCCTCAAGAATCTGGTCGTCAGAAAAATCATTGGGGTGATTTTGGAGCAGGTATTTTGCAAGACCCCTCATTGAATAGCTATGGGCGCATCCACAGGCTCTTTGCCCGTTCGGGAAAATGATGCTCTCCGCGCCACAACAATACTCGCACGAAATCTGGGAGGCTATTTTGATGTAGCGTTGCTCTTCTTCGCCGGTCAAGGTTATGAATTTTCCGCTGTTTTCCTGGTCAAACGCCGACAGCACTGCAATTGTTGCGTTTGCCTTTTGCTGGTTGTTTGGCGAAACATCGTCATAGCTTATCCCAAGTTCATTGCCGTAAATTCTTGGAACCCCTTTTGGCGCCACTTCTGAAAAGCTTGCCGATGCCGAAGTTGTGCTTGAAACGGCTGCGCTTCCCCGGGCTCTTGCGGGAATTGTTCCGTGCATTTCATAGTTCATTTTCTCATTTTCAGTCCAAGTGGACTTATCAAGTGCGCCCGTAGCCGTGCTTGTACCTGTGCTTGTTCCGCCCAAGGAAAGGATGGTTGACTGTTTTTCCAGCTGGCTGTTGATTTGTGATTGCTGCATAAAATTGAATGCCTGGACAAGGATGGTTAGCACAAGCATTGCGCCAAGAACCATCAACAGCTTTCCGGGTTTTTCTGTTTCTTTGGTTTTTTGCTCTTCTATTGAGTGATGAAACGTTTCTTTTGGTTTTTTTTCTTTGTGTTCAAGTTCTTGCGACATTAAATGCCCCCCTAACAAGCATAAAGCTTTACAATTAGTGCAAAGCATTACTTTTTTAAATGTATTGCGGCGATTTCTAGTTATCCTTCACAATAAAGGGATGAATATAGAGTGGTGTTATGGAACTTTCAAAAATAAACTTTGACAAAAAGGGCCTGAACTCTGTCGTGGGTGGGCTTGAAGCCGACATATTGGAGTGCCTGTGGCAGGGGAAAGATTTGAGGACGTGCAGGCATGTGTATGGCCTTGTAAAGAAAAAAAACAATGTGGCATATACAACCATTTCAGTCACGCTTGACAGGCTGTACTCGCGGGGCCTCGTGGAAAGGGAAATCGAGAAGGGAAAAGGCGGCCTCAAGTACAGGTATGGCGCCAAACTTTCCAGGGAAGAGCTTGCCAACAGGATTTCAAAAAAGTTCGTGAACTTCCTCAAGGCAACTTTTGGCGAACCATCAATTGCCTACCTGAGGAAAAACATTTAGGGGTTTTGTGATTGGTTTCAGAAATGGTGTGCATTAATAGCTGCGTTCTTGGCGAAGGCACACCATTCGCGTTCCTCAACTATTTTCTCATTGCCGCAATCATGCTAAGTGCAATTGCGCTTATTTTTTTTCACAGGAAGCTCTCAATGAAGGCGAATCTTTTATTGAAATCAGTTTTGTTGGCTGCCATTTTTTCATTTCTCGTATTGCTGGCGCTTTCTTCTGAAAATCACCCGATAGGGATATTTAACGCGGCCCACACGATAGCGTTGTTCCTTATAGTGCTGTTTTTTGCCACATCCTACATTTTCACGCCATTCATTGCGCAAATTGGCCTGCAGAGGCGCGTTGACAAAAAAATCGGGAAAATGCTTGCAGAAGAGGCAGCCAAGATTGGAATAAAAGCCCCTGAACTGTTTATTTTTGAGGACCTGAACAAATCCGCGTTCGTAGTCTCCGCTTCGAAAAAAATAATTTTCATTTCAACGGGCATGATTGAAAATTTTGACAACGAGGAAATACGCATCGTGCTTGTGCACGAATTGCTCCACCTCAAGAGCGGATTCTTTAACACCAAAAGGTTCCTCCACTCTATCCGTGCGGGTTTCTTTGGTCTGCTGCCGGTGCACCTTTGGGAGCTTGACACCATCGAGGAAATGCGGCTTGACAACGAACTGATGAGGGAAGGGCTTGACATAAAGAAAATAAGGACCAAACTCTGACCCCGCATTAAAATATTTTTTCCATCATTCTACAATAACCAAATTTGCTTTAAAGTACTAATTCTTCCACGCCATTTTTTGCGGAAAGGTTTAAATAATATTGCTTTACATAATGTGTAAAGCTTTAAACTTGTCGAAAACAAAAGCGGCGGTTTTATGGGCAGTGAAAAAATCGTGACGGGGGTGTTGGTTGCAGCAATAATCACTGGGGCTGCACTTCTGTATTTATCACTCTCAAGTTTGCAGGAAGTAACGCTGAAAAACAGCCAACCAAATTACCAGCAGTTCTCGTCAAATGAAAACACCGAAGATATTTGTGCAGTGCCGCCTGGGACAGACCCGGTTTCGTGGAAGGAACATATGGGCCACCACCCGGACAAGTACGCGCAATGCTTGAAATGACGAAATTGAGGTTTTGAAATGCAGGATGGGCAAAAAGTTTTCAAAATAATCGGGGCGGCTGCGGCAATTGCAGTAATTGTCCTGATTTATAACCTAATTTCAATCCAAAGCACTGCGGCAAAAATCGAGGCAAGGGACCTTGTGCTCTTGGGCCTTGGCGCAAAAAGCAAAACACAAGCAACTCCAACCCAGCCGGCAACTGAACCGGCAGAAATAACTGTGGTACTCATAACAGATGCAACTCAAAAAAGCCTTGTTTCACTGTCTTCACTTGTACTGCAACTCAAGCAAATGCCTGAATTAAAAATAATTGCAGAAAAAAAATTTGAAAAAGATTCAGGCGAAGCAAAACAGTTAATCGAAAAATACAAAATTGGGAGAATCCCGGTGGTTCTGTTGCAGGGTGAGGCAAAAAAATCAACAGTGCTATCACAGAACTGGCCAAAACTCGGGACAATTGAAAGCGACGGCACGATGGTGTTTCGGAACATCCCACCCATTTACCTTGAAATCGGTACGGGAAAATTACGCGGGGAAACAAAAGCAGTGTACGTTTCAGTGCCGGACAAAAACGAAGTGTTCGATGCCAATGTATTCAGGCAAATCCTGCAAACCGCTTTTGGCGTCAATCCTATTGAGGAAGAAACAATCAGCCATGATTCGCCTGAAGGAAAAGCCATTGTGTCAAAGTATGGGGTTGAAAAAGTGCCAACAGCC
Source organism: uncultured archaeon (assembly GCA_964362395.1). Lineage (GTDB taxonomy): Archaea > Iainarchaeota > Iainarchaeia > Iainarchaeales > GW2011-AR10 > JACPKT01. The sequence continues at coordinate 1,465 of CAYIER010000080.1, read as the reverse complement.
ATAATTTCCGGCGACCTGAATGCTTACACAGGCTTTCCGGAGACATGGAAACAAGGCGGAAGCATCGAGCCAGACAACAGTTTTGTCTTTAGGGCGCTGGATGCAATCAGGGGCGTAAAATACTTGGACTTGAACAAAAACGAGGTTGTCGAAACACCACAACAAGGGCAATAAACAAGGAGGAAACACGAAATGCTTGGAAAAATTTGGAACGAAATAAAATCAAGCCACATCGCCCAAATGGCAGTGTGCTGCATGCTTCCAGTAATCCTAATAATTGGCCTCCAACTGCTTGGCTTTAACGGCTGGTGGGTTTACGGCCTCGCACTCTTTGCGTGCATTGGCTCGCACATTGCAATGACTTTTTTTAGTTCTAAAACAGGGGAAAAGGCATGCCATTAGACTGGAAAAAATTCAAGCAATGGATAAAGAACGGGTTCTGGGTGCTAATCTTTGCGGCTGCATACATTTTAATGCAGAAAGCAATGCACCCCGGCTGGACAATATTTGGTTATTAAGAGGTAAAAAAAATGAGCACAAAAAAAGTTCTTGGAAAATTTTTGCCATTTATTGGAATAATCCTCATCGTTGGATTAGTGGGGTGGGGATTGTTTACTGCAAGTAACGTTAATGGCTCGAGCGCCAAGGAAGGCGACAAAGCACCGGATTTTAGCCTCCCGATGGTTGGCGGCGGAGAATTCAAGTTGTCTGAGTTCGAAGGCAAGAAAAACGTGCTCCTGTATTTTCAGGAAGGCATAATGTGCCCGCCGTGCTGGACACAGGAAGTGGATTTGGAAAAACAACAGGCACAGTTCGATGCACTGGACACACAAATAGTAATGATTACTGTTGACCCGCCGGATGCATTGGCGCAGGCAAAAGCACAATATGGAATCAAGAACACGCTTCTTTACGATAACGGCCTGGGCGCTTCCGCAAAATACGATGTGCTATTGGACAGCATGCACCCCGGGGAAAGACCTGGCCACGTTTTTGTCCTAGTTGACAAAGAAAGAATAATTAGATGGAGATATAGCGCCTACCAGCCCTCGAGTTCAATGGGTGACCACCACTCAGGAGGAGGCAGTGGAACAATGTATGTGCCTGTTGATTTCGTCATGGGCAACGTGAAAAACGCGCTTCCAAGCAAGGGTGCCAGCCAATGATAATTGAGTTTTTCGCGGCTTCAATTCTCGCCGCGTTCCTTAGCGGTGCCGTGGCATTTTTCGCGCCATGCTGCATAACATTTCTGCTTCCGGCATACTTTTCTTTTGCGCTCAAGGAAAAAAAGCAAATACTAAAAATGACGCTAATATTCATGCTTGGCCTTGCAACAATACTAATACCAATAGGCCTTGGCCTTGCAGGGCTAGGCCAGCTTGCAACGCAATTCCACAAAGAAATTTTTATTGCAGGCGGCCTCTTTATGCTGGTCCTTGGCATTCTCACACTTTCCGGCAGGACA
>CAYIER010000079.1:0-5285 GCA_964362395.1 uncultured archaeon | reverse complement strand
ATATGGGCGAACTCATACAGAACAGGTTAAACCCGGCAAAAAGCTAAACGGATACGAAAAATCATTTTTTTGCTTTTGATTTTTGTTTGGAAAAAAATTTTTGCTTTTCTTTCGGCGCGTGCCTTGGAACCGTTTTCTCTTTTGCCTTTAGCCCCGTGAGCTCTTTGAGGTCGTTTCTTGTCACAAACTGCAGCGGGTCGATTGCGTCAATCACATACTTTATTTCCTTTACCTCTCCGGCTTTTGCGTAAGTTTCAGAAATCTCTTCAATGCGGCTTCGCAGCCCCGCAAGCTGGTTTGAGACGTCTGAAAGCGATTCGTTCACTTTGGCAATCTCGTTTGAAAGCGGTTCCGAAATGGTTCCATTGCCGGGGCTGGTTGCCCCGCCATTGCCCTCAAAGTCCCTTAATTTTTTGTTCAGCACAAGCAGGTTTCTACCAAGGATTTTTTCGTTGCGCACAAGGTAGCGCATTTTCTGGGAAATTATAAGGATGCTTGAATTGAGAGCACGGATGTCGGAATTTATTTTTGCAAGAATGGCACCGGCCTTTGGCGGCCCGCCGCTGCCCCCGTGCTCCACTCTCTCATGCGGCATAAAAAACCATTAGATTTAAGAGCAATGGATACTTAAAAATATATCTATGGCCAAAACGCACGGAATACTGCTTGACGTGGACTATTCCACAAGCTGGGAAAAAAAAAGCGTTTTGTCCCTTTTTGTGAAGACAAAAAAAGGCATTGAAAAGTTTTTTGAACCAAATTATTTGCCCTATTTTTTTGCAATCGTTGATGACGCCAAAAAGCGCGCAAAAGAAATCGCAGAAATGGAGTTCGGGGAAGAAAAAGCCCGCCCAAAAAAAGTGTCAGAGCAAAAAAAAGAAAACGCGCAAAACGTTTTAAAGCTAGAATTCCAGAGCACACAAGACCTTGTGGCGGCGCGCGACAAGGTTGCACAGCTGCCCTTTGTGAAGGAAACCCGTGAATTTGACATCCCGTTCACCAAAAGATACATGATTGATTCAGCAATCGAGCCGATGAACGGCATAGAAATCACAATCTACGAAAAAAACAATGTTTTGGAAACAAAAGTCGTTGAGCAAAAAGACGTGCTTGACGGGATAGAAATGGCCGCCTTTGACCTTGAAACGCACTCGCCCGACAGGTTCTCAAACCCCGAAAAGGACCCCATAATTTCAATTTCGCTTTCATCAAAAAACAGGACAACTGCGTTTTTGTGGAAAAACAAAACCGCAAAAGAAAGCGCAGCACACTTTGAAACCGAAAAAGAAATGGTGCTTGGATTTTTTGCGGAACTGCAAAACATCAGCCCAGAAATAATAGTCACATACAACGGCGACAGCTTTGACTTCCCTTACTTAAAGACACGCTGCAAAAAACTCGGCATTGACATGAAAAAAGAGCTCGGATATGAACCGCAAGAAAAAAGAAAAGGGCTTGACCTGGCCGTGAAGCTAAAGGGCGTTCAGCACGTGGACGCATACCAGCTTGTGCGCATAATGAACCGGTTTGGCGCGCTGAATCTGGTGAAGTTTGACCTGGAATCAGTCAGCGAGGCGCTGTTTAAAACCCCGAAAGAAAAAGTGACGCACCTTGAAATAAACAAGGCTTTTGAAACAGGCAACGGCGTGGACAGGCTGATAAAATACAACAAAGAAGATTCAGACACGACGCTAAAGCTTGCACAGACTTACCTTGACCTTTTTTTGGAACTGTGCCGCCTTGTTCACATGACACTGTTTGATTCTACCAGGGCAACCGCGTCACAGCTTGTCGAGGATTTATTGATTGAAAAATCTTTCCAGAACAATTTTTTGATTCCAAACAAGCCAAGCGAGGAAGAAGTCAAGCAAAGGATGCTGCAGACATTCAAGGGCGGATATGTAAAGGAGCCGATTGCCGGCCTGCACGAAAACATTGCGGTGCTTGACTTCCGCTCGCTTCACCCGTCCATCATGATTGCGCACAACATTTCACCTGAAACGCTGAAATGCGGGCACAAAAATTGCAGCGAGGGAAAAAACCTTTCACCGGACAAGGACTGGTTTTGCGGGCAAAAAAAAGGGTTCATTCCGCTCATTCTTGAAGAAATACTTGCGCAAAGGATAAAGCTCAAAAACGAAATGAAAAAACTTGACCAGTCAACGCAGGAATACAGGGTGGTAAAGGCGCGCCAGCACGCGCTCAAAATAATACTTAATTCCCATTATGGCTACCTTGGGTACGCGCGAAGCAGGTGGTACTCGCGCGAGAGCGCACGCGCAATCACCGCGTGGAGCAGGCACTATATTATGGAAATAAATCACAAAGCGCAAGAGGCGGGTTATACTGCATTATACACGGACACTGATTCAGCGTTCTTAAAAGTCCCAAGCGGGAAAACAAAAGAGGACGTATTGGAGTTTGTGAAAAAAACCAATTTAGGGCTCCCCAACGCAATGGAACTGGATTTTGAAGGCTATTACCGGCGCGGGATTTTTGTCACAAAAAAACACGGCGGAGGGGCAAAAAAACGCTATGCGCTGATTGACTTTGAGGGAAACCTCAAAATTGTCGGATTTGAGTACGTGCGCCGTGACTGGTCAAATGTTGCAAAAAAAACCCAGCGCGATGTTTTGCACGCCCTGCTTTCAGAGGGAAACGCGCAAAAGGCAATTGAAATCGTGCGCGAAGTTGTAAAAAAGCTCAAAGAAGGAAAAGTTGAAAAAAAAGAGTTGGTGATTTTGACGCAGATAAAGCGGCCGATAGAAAAATATGAATCAATTGGGCCGCATGTGGCTGCTGCAATAAAAGCGCGTGCGCGCGGAAAAGAAATCGAGGTCGGCTCGACAATCAGTTTCATAATCACAAAGAGCGGGAAAAGCATTTCTGACCGCGCAGAGCTCGAAGAGTACGTGAAAGAAGGCAATTATGACGCTGACTATTACATTGAACACCAGGTTGTTCCCGCGGTGATAAAAATAATTTCAGAGTTCGGGGTGGAAAAAGAAGATTTGCTGCAGGGCGGAAAGCAAAAAAACCTGAGCTCATTTTTTTGAAGGGAAAAAAATGCCTCAAAAAAAACCGGTTTACAGGATTTGGGTGAAGCCAAACATCAGGGGTATTGGCAAATTTTGCTCGGCTTTCAAGGTAAACGTAACAAATTGGCAAAAGAAACATTTAAAATTATTCAACTGCCAATTTGTTGAGGGCGCAAACGTTTATGGAAAAAAAAGAACGCGGCTTATACATAAAGAGCGGAAAGGTTTTGCAGGCCGCAAAAAAGCGGGCTTTGATTTTGGCAAAGCCTGGGAAAAGCCTTTTGGAGCTTGCGGAACAGATTGAGAAATTCATTGAAAGCGAGGGCGGCTTTCCTGCTTTTCCTGTGAACTTGTCTGCAAACAATACCGCGGCACATTTTACGCCTTCAATGAATGACACTGGCGTTGTCGGCGAAAGCGACGTTTTAAAGATTGACATCGGCGTGCACATTGACGGCTACATTACTGATTCTGCTTTAACGGTTGATTTTTCCGGCGAGCACGGAAAAATGCTTGAGGCGGCAGACAATGCGCTTGCCAGTGCCTTGTCGGTTGCAAAAAACAACGCAAACATTGGCAAAATCGGGGAAGCGATTGAATCGGCAATCAAGAAAAGCGGGTATAGGCCAATTGTGAATTTGACCGGCCATGGGGTGCTTCAATGGACTGCGCATGCGCCGCCAGGCATCCCGAATGTGGGGCGCCACGAGGAGCGAAGCCTTGAGGCAGGGTTTGTTTACGCGATTGAGCCGTTTGCAACTGACGGGCAAGGGTATGTGCGGGAAGGCGTGCAGGCAGAAATTTTTGAAATGAACAAGGCATTCAATGCCCGAAGCCCGGTTGCACGAAAAGTGCTTTCACACATCAAAGAGCATTACAGGTCGCTTCCTTTTGCGCAAAGATGGGTTGCAAAAAAACTTAAACTCAGCGAGTTTAACCAAAAAATTGCTTTCCGCGAACTTCTTTCAAAAAAGTGCCTTGCTTCGCACCCGATTTTGAACGAAGAGCACGGAAAAACCGTGGCACAAGCGGAAACAACGATTTTGGTTGAAGAAGGCAAGACAACAGTGCTGGTCTGAATGAGAAACGAAGAACTAGTCAAATCCGCAATTGCAGGGTTTTTGCTGTTTGCTTCGTTTTTTTTGTGGGCATTTTTTTTGAACGCGTCCGGCGTCTCCGTGCAGACGCTTGCATCTTTTTCTGATTTTGGCGCATTATTCAAAAGCCTCACCTCGATTTGGTTCATTTTGTTCCTCGTATTTTTCCCGGTGAGTTACGCGCTATTGGTTGCTTTTACTAGGCTTGTTGAAAAAAGAACCCTTCAAGGGATTGCGGCTACGGCATTTATTTTGGACGGAGTGATTTTTCTTTTTGTTTTCCCTGGCATTGCACAGGAATTCCTGCTCGGATTTTTTTACCTCATATCACTGGTGGTTGCCGTGGAAGTTGCCTTTGTGAAATTTCGGGAAACAAAGAGCCTTGCACTGTTTCGTGTTCCGCACAGCTCTGTTTCGCAGGCAATGGGAATCCTTGGCATTGGGCTGTTTGTTTCAACCGCATTGTTTGTGCTCCCAATCCAGCCCCAGATGGTTTCGGATTTTGAAAAAAAACTCTTTGAAAACTTCAAATTAGAGGACGTGCAGTCAGACGTGGCAGACACTACTTCAAAGATAATTGTCCAGACACAAACCGAGACATTAAAACAATTGATTGCAACGCCCTCTTTTTCGGCAATGTCGCGAAAAGAGGACTCCGACGTGGTTTTGTTTGTAACCATGATGGATACGCTTTATGTGAAAGTGCAGGAACCACAGTATGCATCGGATTTGAAGCAAAAAATCGCGGCACAAAACGCCAACACACTCACCCAAGGCAAGTTTGAACAGGCACTAGAGCAGGTCAAGAAAAAATTGCCGATTTTTTCGATTTTTGAGAACTATTTCTGGCTGATTGCCGCCCTGGCATCAATGTCAATTTTTTTCTTTGCTTCAACAATAATAATCAAGCCGATTGGAACCATATTTGGCGCACTGTTTTCACTGATTGCAGAACAATTCAACAAAAAAGTCCCGGAAGACGAACCGCCACAACAGTATTAAACAACCCGTATTTTGGCTGGCAAAATAAAAAGAGACAGCAATAAAAACACTGCTTTAACAATTATTTAACTGGTCTGCCCCCATAGTCTAATGGACAGAATGAAAGCTTGCGGAGCTTTAGGTCAGGGTTCGATTCCCTGTGGGGGCG
>CAYIER010000078.1:0-5390 GCA_964362395.1 uncultured archaeon | reverse complement strand
CAAGTGGAAATTGAAAGCGGGCAGGCCGGGTCAGTCACTGTACTGGCTGCATTAAACGGCTCCGCGCAATTGCTTGAAGAATCGGTTTCCCCAACCGGAAGCATTTTGATTGAACTTGAGGACAAGCGGTTTGGGTATGTTTGGAGCCCAAAAGAAATACCACTCAAAGTAAACGTGAACCTTTCACAGCCCCCAAAGGACCCAAAGTGTGTGACGGTTTCAATCAATGAGTGGAATGATTCCGCGCTTGAAACAAGCGTGCAAAAAGAGTTTTCAATAACAAACAACTGCGTATCCCAAAGCGGTTTGGGGCTTGATTTGAAAAATCTTTCGGCAACAATTGACTGGAGCGGCGGCGAAATAACGGGGCAAGTAATGCTTACAGTTTCAAACCTTTCAACTGGCGAAAGCGTTTCACAGGTGCTGCAGGGAAGCGTGTGGACAAACTTTTTTGCAAGCGTTCCAGCAGGGCAGGAATTTTTGGCAACACTTACTTTTGTGCCAAAGCCAAGCAAGGTCGGAAAGCAGGCAAACTTTAACGTAAAAATAGACGCAGAGCAGCTGACACTCGGCGGAAAGCAGACTGTGGGCTCAAGCAACGACATTGCGGCAAACCTGTTTATTGTCAATTTGTCAAAGTGTATCAAGGGTGACCCGAGCCTAAACCAGGTGCTTGAATTGACTGAAAAGAACTCCGCAACATTTTCCTTGGACACCAAAGAGTGCGGCTCAATCCCGATTGACATCAGGCTCTGTTATGGCGATTCCGGCTGCAGCGGGGGGGCAAAAGAGGGCAGCATCAGCGTTTCGCCAAAAGAATTCAACAACCTTGTCGCCGAAAGCGTTTCTGTTTTGGTAAAGCGCGAAAACCTTGCAGGAATTTATGGGGTAAAAATCGAGGCACGGCCGCGCGGCGGGGGCTGGCGCGAAATAGGCGAAGCGCTTGTATCGATTGCGCCGGACAAGGGCACGGCCTTTGACTTAAGCAAGTACGATTTCGTGATAATGGGCAGCGGCTCAAAGGACTCTGCGACGCTTACAAACACGGAATTGTCAGAAGACGTCATGGTTGACGCGTCACAGTGCGACTGGGGAACCGCACAAAAAGCCAAGGCATTCAGCGGTGCAGGCGCAGGGGTAGGCGCAGCAGCAGGCGCGCTTTTAGGCGCAAGCACGGCACTGCAAGCGGCAAACAGCGCAACACAGGCAGCGGCAGCGGCAAGGGTTGGGATAGTTGCAAAAGTTAATACTGATGCAATGCCAAAAGCGCTTGACTCTGTTTCAAATGCCGGAAAACAGGTGTTTGACCAGCAAAAAAACATTTTTGACAAGGCATCAGGTGAAGTATTGACTGGCCCGCTTGCAGAACAAATCGCTGCCTGTGGAATTGCCTCGGGTGTGGGTGGTGCAGACATTGAAGCAGAGTATGCGGAAATTAGGGCATCGCAAACAGACACAATTGATTCAGTAAAAAAAACAGCAGAAGGGATGCAGACAAATTATGTTGAGGCTACAAAAATAAATTCGCAATTTGTAAGCACAACCAAAACTTTGAATGCAAGCGGGACAAACTTGAATTTTGGTTCAGCCGCAGGCAGTTTTTCAGGGTATAAAACAGGGCTTGATGGAATTTCTTCTTCTCTTGGAAGCGCAATAAATTCGCTGAAAGATGCGGGAACCTCTGTTGAAAAACAAGTAACACATGCCGCAACATTGAATGCCATTCTTGACAATTATATTGCAAATTGTAATGCAACACGAAATTATTCATGTGTCGCACTCTGTGGCGAGGCACAATTATTTTTGAATGCGTATTCAACCAAAAACATTGTTGACATGAAAGATGCAATTGGCAGCAGCACCCAGACAATTCAGACAGCACAAACAAACATCAATACCGCGGCAACAGAAATGCAAAATGCTGCAAACCAGATGACCGACTTGTCAAAAGATTTAAAGCCTTCCGAAGACGCGCAGAACGGCAAAGCGCCTCCGAAAGCAGAGACCGGCGGCTTTAATACGGGAAGGTTTTTGGCAATTGAAGGAATGTTTGGCGGCCTTGGCGCAGTTGCCGGCGGGCTTGTGCCGGGGTTGATGAAGGACGACCCGTGCGACCAGAGAACGCAGTTTAATTTGTCCGACTGGAAAATCAATTTGAAGAATGATGCGCGCGGAATTGATTTGGATAAGGACGGCATTGGCGCGTCGTGGAGCACAAAGGAGGCTTTTACTTTTGGCGAGTGGGAAAAACAGCAGGTCGGGGTCGTGTTTGAGAACAAGGCAATCGCTGACCCAAAGCCGGTTTATGCCGTTGGGGAATTTTCGGCAACAAAGCACATTCACGCAAACCCGACAATAATCAAGAAAGGGACAAAGGATTTCGGGCAGTTTGACGTGCCTGATTCCAGCACTGAAACTTACTCGCAGAAATTCCATTTAAGGTTCAAGACCGCGGAAACCGACCAGCCATTGCCGGATATTTCGCAGGGCACTGCGTCTTGCGTGAGCGGGGTGAACCTTGGGCTTGCAGGGGAAGGCGCCGTGCCAAACATTTTGTTTGACTGGAACTGGAAAAGATTTTCACTTGGTGGCTGCGATGCAAAGAACCCTAACTCGATTTTTTGTGACGCGACACAGTTTAATTTCGAAATAAATTATCGCCTTGACGCGCTCAATGAGTTCATTGACAAGAACCGGCCAAAGCTTTCATGCCCACAAAACCCCGGCGATTCCATTGCAAACGCGCTTGCGGGCGACATCCCACAACAGATTGCAAGCGGTGCGCTACCAGCAACAGCACTTGCAGGAAAAGTTTCGCTTGTAGCGCACACGTACAGCGCGGCAAAGGGCACAATTTCAGTGAACGCGGTTGTGGGAAACAGTTCGGCAGACCCGCAGGGCGCAACTGTTGTTGTGACAATTACCCCGCCAGATGGAGTGGATGCCGGCGGGACAAAAACCTGCACAATTGATTTTACCGGCATTCCGGCAAACGGGACAAAATCAAGCGGCTGCGGAGTCAAGGGATTAAAGGAAAGCGCACAGGATTACTCTGTGAAAGTTGAATTGACAAACGCGACGACTGACTTTGACCAGTCAAGCTCTGAATTTTCTGCAAGCGTGCAGGCAGTCACCAGCTGCTGGATTCCAACCTCAACAGAGTTGTATGACAACAGGCCGGCGATTGACTATTACATTGAAAAAATTGAGCCACAAGTTTCGTGGACGAATAGAATTCCAGATCGGCAAGCACTCACAGACCTGCTGGTTTTCAATGCAAAACTTATAAAGGACGGCTATTCGCAGGATTTCTTGAATGACTTTGTGAAGTACTCTGATGAAACACAGTTTTTTGACGCACCGAGCTTTTTCAACCGCTTTGCCACAGGAAGCGACGGAAAACAATTCGGTTTTGACGCTTACTATAAGACAAAAAGCATTGTGTTCCGCAAAAAATACATTGACGGGGACGCGGAACTTTCGCGCGGAGGAATTTACCGAATCGAATTGCTTGTAAAGTGGGGCGGGGACTGGCAGTTTTTTGACAGCTTTGGAAAACCGCTTTCAACAGTTGAGGTGCTGATGCAATTGGTGTCGGAACCCCAACAGAACAGCCCATTTTACCAGCTGCCGTTTGATGGCCTCGTGGGCCTTGTTGGCGAGGACTCGCTTGAAAGGCAAGGGTATGGCTTGTCTTTCACGCCGGGCAAGCCGCAAGACGTTTTGGCGCTGAACAATTCACCGCCGATTGCAAAGACGTATTCAGGCACTTCTTCAAATGCGCTTGTGAATGCGGACATTGAATTCAATGACGACCTGTTTGCGTTGAACACTAACCCGCTGACAAGGGGGACAATTTTGAGCATTGACAACACCGGCACGCTGGCGGCAATAAAGTTTTACCCCTCAGTTGCAACGCCGGTTTTGATGAAGATGCATTCAGACAAGACAGACAACCCGTTTGGAGCGTTTTACGGGATTTTGGTGAACGATAACCGCGCAAATGCCGGTGAAACGCTTTCTTACTGGAGCGGAGCCGGAGCCTGCCTTGACTTTTCCGGAACAGCCATGACCGATGCGTTTGACGACTCGCCTGACCGCAAGGCACAGCCAGAGGACGGCATACAGAACTTTGAAAACAATTACACGGTGCAGTGGAACGATGCTGCACGGGGCGGGGATGTTTTCCTTAAAACGATTTTTTTCACCAATCCCCAGACGCTCTCAAACCTTGTGGTTGAAGAGCCAAGGGGAAAAATGTTTTTCTTGACGCCGGATGAGGGACCAAATAACAGCGTTGCATTGAACGGAATAAACAGCATGCAGTTCAACAACGGCGCAAAAACCATTGGCGCAATACAGGATGTTTTTGACATGGTAAAGGCCGCACAGCTTTGCACGACAAGCACTGGAAACAAGGTCACGTTCTGGTGGAACCCAAAACAGTTATATGAGCAGGAAGGGAACGCTGCCTGCGCAAACTGCACGGGGCAACGCAGCATTGCAAAAGAAGAGCAGGCACTGCGCGCCTCAGCAACCTGCATTGGCACGAATTGAAGAGTTGAAGGGAAGAAATTGGGTAAGGCTTGGGTGAAAAAAATTGTCCGCTGAATTTGTTTTTTTGGGGCTTGGAGATATTTTTGGCGACTTTAATTTGATAATAAAAATCTTTGTGCTCATGACAATTTACTCGTGGGTCAAAAACCATATCCAAAACACCACGCTTGGCCTGATTATTTTTGGCGCAATTTCCGTATTTGTTTTTGGCGAACTCTGGACGCTTTTTGGCGGGATATACATTTTCTGGATGCTGTTGATGTTTGGAGTGAGCCAGATACTCATTGATTTTTTCTTTATTGCACCGCAGCCGGGCCAAGAAATGGGCAGCCCGGTTGACAGCGGCAAGGACATTGCTGACAGGCAAAAACATGCCGCACACATGCAGCAGGGCTTTGCGCAGGGTTTTATGAGGCGAAGGTAATGAACGAAAAAGGGAACATTGTGCTGATAATTCTTGGGGCATTTTTGGTTTTAATGCTTATCCCGATTCTTTTAACAGGGGTTTTTTGGCAGGTAAAGCTCTTGATGCAGATTATACTGGTTTTTGTGATTTATGGCATGGTCCGCGGCTTTATGGGCCCAGGCCCCATTTCAATCGTGCTATCAGGCGTCTTGATTTATTTTCTGGTTTTCAAATACTTTGAGTTTACGCTTAGCCTGTACATTTTCCAGACGCTTTTGGGCCTCCAGTTTTTGTCAGTGATTGTCTGGGGAATCGGGACAAGGCTTAGGCCCCCGCAACACGGATAACTGCGGAGCAGGGATAGGTTAATATCATTAAAAAACAAGGATATGTTGGTGGATTCGTGAACGGAATACTTTTGCAGACC
>CAYIER010000077.1:0-5422 GCA_964362395.1 uncultured archaeon | reverse complement strand
TGCAAAAGGCTTGGGTTGCAGGGCAGAGGCCACACAATGAAACTTTGCACCGGCAATGTGGTTTGCAAAGAGATTTATAGTGCTGGAAACATATTTGTTTGAATGCCTTATTCTTTTTCTCCCAGTTCGCTTTCTTTGTTAAAGGACTGCGAGCGGTGCTTTTGGCTGAAGTTTAATGAAAAGATTAAGCGGCCGGTGGGCATTTTTCCTTCGCTTCCGTCTGGGATGGACCGGATTTTAAAGGAGCACTTTGATTCTTTTCGTGACCGCGGCCTTTTGCCGCCGGAATTAAAAGAACTGGATGTTGGCGGCAAGGCAAAGTTGTTTGATGACGCGGCACTGCTTGAACGGTGGCGGGATTTCCGCAAGGGATTAAGATGGAAGAGTGAGGAAGGCGATTTGCTGCGCGGAGCAATTGACAATTTGCTGTTGGTTGATGGCAAACTGGTTGTTTTGGATTACAAGACTCGCGGCTTTCCGCTAAATGATGAAAGCACAGATTATTACCGTGACCAGCTTGATTTTTACAGTTTTTTGCTTCAAAAAAACGGGTTTGAAACCGGTGATTTTTCTTTTCTGCTGTTTTATTACCCGAACCGCGTGCGCGAGAACGGCGACGTTGTTTTTCATTCAAAGCTTGTCAAAGTAAAAGCAGATGCAGGCAATGCGGAAAAGATTTTAAAGAAAGCACTTGGAGTGCTAGGGGAGCCGTGCCCGAAAAGGCCGTGTGACTGGTGCAAACACGTTTTGCGGAAGCTATAGTTCTGCTTTTTTTGAGGCAGGGTTTTTCTTTCCGGCCAGCTGTTTTTTGAACGCAAATTTTCCCGCAGTTGTTTTTTTTGCAGGTGCCCGTAGTTTTTCCTTTAGTTTTGAAATCGGCGGCGTGGGTTTTTCCACTCTTGGCATAATTGGCGTTTTTGCACCCGTGTTTGAAATGATTTCTTGCCTGTACTGTGATTTGAGTTCTTTTAATCTTTTCTCCAGTGCGTTGATTTCTTCTTTTACATTGCTGGCTTTCATTTGCCCACCGGCTTTTTGTGCGCGCTTGTGTTCAAGCATTGCCATGTCCAAGTAGTATTTGAATGTGAGCTCTTCGTGTTTTTGCTCTGAAATTTTTCCTTCAAGGAGTGCCGAGTCGGCTTTTTTTTCGAGTTCGGAAAGGCTCTTTAACTGGATTGGCTCAAATGTTTCGCGGGCAGACAATTTGTCTTTTGAAATTTGTGCGGCAAAAAGCCATGACCCGGCAAGTATCAGGAAGAGCGCGACCAGAAAACCGATTAACAAGGTCTTGTTTGAGAGTGCGGGAAAAAATTTTGCCAGTGCATCCAGTGGATTTGGAATTGTGATTGATTGCCTTGTGGTTGCAGGTTCATTTGTAACAAATTCCCCTGGAAAAACATTTGAGTAGTAATCGTACATTGGCTCTGCTGCAAGGAACAATTGGTCTGCAAGCATGATGAGCGAAATTCCGGATTTGAGGGAGTTAACTGCGCGTGCAGTCTGGCTTGAATTGGAGTAATAGTTTGCGCTTTCAAGGAAATATTTTGCATGGTCAAGGTACAATACCGGCCAATAATATTTGTATTTTGAAGCGGAGAGTTTTTTTTCAACGTCGTTTATTTTTGACTCAAGGATTGCTGTGAGCGCTGTAATGTCCTTGTCTTTTGTCACGCTTTCTGCGCTTGCAAGGGCATAGCCTGTGGCTGCGTCAAAAACCGATGCCAGGTACCAGCCGCGTGTTTTTTCCAGCTTGGCTGCGTCAATTCGCCGCGAAATGTCACTAACAGAATCCGGTGAAACCGTTGCAAGCGCGTTTTCGCCCTTTGAAAGCAAATCGTTCATTGAGTCAAAGAAAGCGTTTGCTGGTTTCACTCTTTTTGTAGAATTTTTTGTCAGGTCAAAGAAGTCTTTTGCCACCCCGACCCATGCAACCGCAAACTCGTAATCCGACAGCCTAGACAATGCCTCGCTTGAGCTGTCAGAACCATTTACAACGATGACCTGCGTGTTTGATAATTTTTCAATGTTTATTTCGGCGTAACTTAGCCTTTGCTGGGCAGAAATATAAAACTCCAGTGTGTCAATTGGAATGCTTTTGTCAAACAGGTCTTTTGTGTCGCTTAGGTCTTTTTTGAGGTCGGCAACTTTGAGGTCAAGGGCAGTAGAGTTCAGGCTCATCAGGGACGGGTTTGCTGAAACGTCCTTTACAAGCATTGCGTTTACCCTTGCAAGGAAAGCAAAGTTTGCGGCAGAGTAAAGGTAGTTTTGCTCGTTTAGTATTTCCGCCTGCTTCATTGTTTCCTGGGAGCTCGTGATTGTGTCAAGCAATGTGTTCAGGAGAGTTGTGTCATTAATTATGGCAGAGGAAACCGAGTTTTTTGCCTCGTCAATCACTAGGTTTGTTTCTTTTAGGTAATTGTTCACCATTTCTTTCATCAGTGAAAGTTGTGGTTCAAGCGGGATTGGCTTTGGCACAAAATCCGGAATTTCGCCTTCCTTTATTATTCTGGAAACGTCGATTGATTTTACGTCGGTGAAAGCGTATTTTAAAACGTCGTCAATGTTATTGACCTCAACGATTGTCATCCCAAGCGTGTTGGGCCCGTATTCAAGTAGGTTGATGCTTTTGACTTCCCCGCTCAGGCGCACTGTCTGGACTGCTTCCCCGCGCGGAATCATAAACAAATCAATGCCAATTTTTGATGCCTCAATTGCCTTTTCAAACACCCCGCCAACCGGCCCCACGTTTCCTTGTTCATCAATTGTCCCAGTCAGCGCAATGTTTGAAGGCAACTGCTTGTCTTTGAGCGCGGAAACAATCATGAGTGCCATTGCGGCACCGGCGCTTGGCCCGTCAACAAGGGAGGCAGTGGACTGGATTGAAAACTTGTAATCGTAATTTGAAACACTGGAACTGAATCTTTTTGCGACATCGCGTGCGGTGCGCGCCGCACTTTGTGTCGTAGTGCCGACAAGCGGTTCTGCCGAAATCCAGATGTTTCCTTTTCCCGGCTCGGCAATCAAAGCCAGGTCAGCGCCAAGGCCTTTTCCTTCAGAGGTGACCGCAAGAACGTTTAAATGCGAGGACTTGATGACCGCAAGCACGCTAGTTGATGCAAGTAGAAGAAAAAGAACCAACAAAAGATTTTGCGCTTTCACAAGGATTCACCCAAACAAAAATTGCTTTTAGCAATTAATAGATTTTAGTAATTTAAATATATTTGGTATAGCAAAAACCAAGACCATAGGCTGTTTTTTTGCAAAAAAAAACATTGGCAAAAAACATTTAGCCCCATGTTTGGCCAAAAATTTCCAAAAAAAAGAGAAAAAGAGGACCGTTTTACCCAAAGAGGGCTCCAAGTCCTTCTGCTGCTTCTTCTTCTGTTTTCTTGTCTTCTTTTGGTTCTTGCGCCTGCTTTGCCTCTGCACCGCCTTGGTGTGCCGGGGCCTGCACCATCATTGCCGGTTGTACTGCCGCTTTCTTTATTGCTTCTTCAATATTCACGTCTTTCAATGAAGCAACAAGTGCCTTGACTTTTGAGGATTCAACCTCTGCGCCGGCTGCCTGCAGTACTTTTGTGACATTGGCTTCGTTTATTTCCTTCTTTGCTGAATGCAAAAGCATTGCAGAATAGACATATTCCATTGCGTTCCCTCCTTTTTTTGAAAAAAAAAATTAAGTGCCCCAATCTTCTAAGCGCCCAATCCGCTATTATTCTGTTTTTGTTCCCTCGCTTGACCAGGTTTTCGGCATTGGCCCCTTGTGCGCTTTTGCTTCAAGGGCGGCTTTTGCAAGAATCTGCGGCATTGTTTCATCCGTGTACACGTTGAATTCGAGCGCCACTGCCTTTGCCTCATTGAATGCCTTTGCCAAAAACAATTCGGTTGTTTCAAGCGTAAAGTACTCTGCATTAAATGCAAGATTGAATGCCCACATGTGCGCGTTCACCAGGTCTTCGAAAGTCTTTTCGGAGTCAATGTCAAGCACGCTTGACTGGAAAATCTCGCCTTTTTCAAACGCGGCAACAAGCGTTAAGCCGATTTTTACCGGCTTAATGTCCAGCTTTGAAAGCGTTCCCGCAACTGGCTTTGAAATAACTTCGCCCTTTTTTGTGACAACCTTGTCTTTTACAATCGCAATCGTTGCACCCTGCACGCGGACTTCCAGTCCAGCTGCCTTGAGGTCGCTTAAAGCAGGCCCCGGCGGCAAACCCGTGTCACCTGCGGGAATGACTATGTCGTCGTCGGCAATTTTCCCCGCCTTTGCCCCGACCCGGCCCTTGTTTTTTTTCAGGTAAACAAACAATTCAAACGGGTTC
The DNA here is from genome assembly GCA_964362395.1 of uncultured archaeon. Classification (GTDB taxonomy): domain Archaea; phylum Iainarchaeota; class Iainarchaeia; order Iainarchaeales; family GW2011-AR10; genus JACPKT01. The sequence continues at coordinate 1,103 of CAYIER010000077.1, read as the reverse complement.
ATACTTGTAAAAATGAGGCCACAGCTTTTTCCAATAAATTCCTTCAATTTTGCTTTTTCGCCGGCATTTTCAAACGCCATTTTGATTATTTTTGTTTTCGAGACCTTAAATGTGGCTTTGCCTGAGAGCTTTTTCCTCAGTTTTGCAAACAATGCCGCGGGAAAAGACGCCAAGTCAACGACCGCAATGACGGGGCTGTGTTTAATCAATTCCTGCAGTTCTGCAAGCTGTTTTTCTTTCCATGGCCGGATGTGGGTCTTCACTTTGCCTCACCCTTTTTTGAACCGCTTTTTTCTTTTGCCAAAATTTTTTGCCGCATTGCCTCTGTGTCCTCTTTTGAGAGCCCGATTTTTATTGACGGCCCCATTGTCAGCTTTACCCTGCTTGACTTGATGCTTTGCCGATTTTCGCCAAGCGAAGTTAAAACAGTGTTGTAAACCGCAAAAATGTTTTCGGCGATTTTTTCGTCAGAGTCCTTTTCTTTTCCAACCATCACGTGCACCAAGGGCATGAATTTTCCCTTGCTGTTGGTGATTTTTACCGACGTGCTTGCCTTTGCCAGCGCATTTTCAAATTCTTTCAGGTTTGAAGTGATTGGCTTTGGCATTTTTCCTTTTGGCGCAAGCTGTTGCCCAAGGTGCTTTGCAACAGTCAAAACAGAACCGCCCTCGGCCAAAAACATGTCATATTCTTTTAAGAGCCCATCAACCTGTTTTCCCTTGATGTTTGGGATGTCTTGCTCAAGGATAACGGTTACCTTTCCTTCAAGCTGTTCCGCAAACGCCTTGTCGCGAACAAACACAAGCACCTTTGCAGCCCCCTGCTTTCCGGTCGGGTTAGGAAAAGTAACGTCAACGTCAATGCGATTTTCGGGCTTTTTGAAATCAATGCCGGCAAAGTTGAGGCACAAGTCCACTGACTGCTCAAAACCCCTTTTTTTGGAAAAATCGCGCATCCTTGCAAGAGCAACCAAAACTTCATCTTTATTCAATTCAAAAACCTCCTAATGCCCCGAAAGGCGATTAGTGAAAACGGCCAAAAAAAAGCCAACTAATTATACAATAAGCTTTACAAATAAGGTTTAAAAAGCTAACAGAGGCAAA
>CAYIER010000076.1:0-5434 GCA_964362395.1 uncultured archaeon | reverse complement strand
TTTTTTTTGCATAACCAAAAGAACCCGCTTTTTCAATTATTGAAATCGCCTCGCGGATTTCGGACTCATCAGAAGTGTGCCCGTTCAAAATTTCAAGCAAGCGCTGCACGCCTGCCTTTGAAGAATTGTTCAAAGCATGAAGCACGAGCAAGGAACGCTTGCCTTCCTTTATGTCCTCGCCAAACTCCTTGCCAAGATTCTTTGCGCTTGAAAGGTTCAAAATGTCATCCCGTATCTGGAAAGCCACGCCGATTGTTGAGCCAAAATCGCCCAGTGCATCAATTTGCGTTTTGGAGCCGCCACCAATGATTGCGCCAAACTTTGCGGCAAGGCGCGCCAAAGTGCCTGTCTTGTAAACGCACATCTGCAGGTACTCTTTTTCAGAAACCACAGATTTTTTCCCCTGATGCCAATAAATATCCATTGCCTGCCCAAAAGAAAGCTTCACCAGTTCCGCAACAAACACCTCGTAAAGCAAAATTTTCTGCTTTTCACGCAAAGAAGATTTTTCAAGCAATCTTAACATCGGCAAAAAGTAAAGCAGGCTTGAAACATTCACAGCCAAATCCAAACCATACAACTTATGCAATGCAGGCTTGCCGCGCCGAATATCAGAATTGTCCTCAATATCATCGGCGACCAAAGACCCAGAGTGCGCAAGCTCCGGAATCACCGTGAAAGGCAAGGCATCAATTTCTTTCCCTCCGACCGCCCCACAGCACAAAAGCATCAGTGCAGGGCGCCAGCGCTTTCCGCCGCGAGCCAAAAAATCCCACACAGGGACAACAACTGAAGAATCGACTGTTTGCCAGTCAAAAACAAACTCAATCTTTTCAAAATACTTTTTAACCCATTTAGAAGAAATTTTGCGCGGAAAAAACTTTTCAATCTCCTTATCGATTTTTTTTGCCTGTTTTTTCAAAAACTCTTCCAAAAACCAACACCGCCACTTAAACTAATTCTTCAAGCCTTTTAATTATTTTCTCTTTCCCGACAGCAAAAACAAGCGACCCAAGCTTTGGCCCGCGGTCACGCCCCAAAAAAGCATTGTAAAGCGCCAAAAAAAGCTCTTTTGGCTCAACTAAGTTATTTTTTGCAATGGCAAAAATTTCGCCCTGCAATTCTTCCGCATTTTTTGCCTTACCCACTGCAACTGCAACTGCCGAAAAAACATTTTTCACAACCGGGCTGATTTTTTTTATATCAACATCCTTTGCAGACTCCAAAAACTTCACCCTAAACTCTTGCGGCGCAAACTTTTCCACCCAGTTACGCACACGCAACAAGCGCAGAGCCAAAAAAGCAGAATCCTCTTTTGACAATTTTTCTTCAACGTGCCCAGTCTGCAACAGCAATTCCTCAATTTTTTTGCCTTTTTCTGGGTCAAACAACTGCGCAATTAGGACAGCAAAAGAAAACGGAACCTGCACCGGCAATTCCTTTGGCGGCTTTCCAATGATTGACTGACGGTACGCGCGCGAAATCTGCTCCTGCAATTTTTCATTTTCCGCATTCTCCTTGCCGAAAAAAATTCTTGCCGCACGGTTATACCGCTCGTCAAGAAGCAAAAAATTGTTGCCCTCAAGGTTTATTTCAATCACGCTGTTTGGGCGCGTTGAAAAATTAAGGAAACGAAACAATTCAGGCGACGCGATTTCCAGCCAATCGCCAAGACTGATCACGTTGCCAACAGAACCAGACATCTTTGCACCCTTTAATTGGATGAATTCTGTCGGCACCTGAAAAATAGGCGGCCGCTTGAAAACCTCCGCCAACAGAGCGCGCCCAACCTCTACACTCCCGCCCTTTGAAAAATGGTCCTTGCCGCCGGACTCAAATGAAACATCATGCACAATCCAATGGCACACCCAATGCACCCGCCAGTGCAGCTTTACCCTGCCATCCTTTGGCAAAACCTTTCCAGAAAAACCACACATTGCACACTTGTAGTGGACAAATTTCCCGTCCCACTGCATTGCCTGCGTAAAATAAATCTTTTTACATCCCCCACAAACAACCTGCACTGGAAAAAAGTCTGCTGCCTTTTCCGCCCCCGCAACGCGGTTCCACACAGACACAATCTCTTTTGAATGCTCCAGCGAAAAATGAATCAAGTCATTAAATTTGCCATCCTTGTACGACTGGTACGCCGAAATGATGTTGAGGCCAACACCAAACTCAGCAATGTGCTCGCGCACATCTGAAACAAAAAAATCCGCCCAAGACCTGTAACCGGCAACCGGGCTAGGAGCAGTAGCACACGAATAACCCAAAAAGTTTCCCTCGTCATGCTGCTTTACACCAATGCCCTGCGGAATTTTCCTCACCGCATCAAAATCGTCAACAATGAAATTCTGGCGCACCGGATAGCCCAGTTCCCCCAAAGCCAAAAAAACAGCGTACGGAGTAAAAATTTCAGGCCGCGCATTGCCAATGTGAAAAAAACCGCTCGGAGTCCACATCCCCTCGCACACATAAATTTTCTTTTCGGCCTTGACAATTTCTTTTGCAACAGAATACGCCCAAAACTGGTCCGCCTGCTTTTCTGACACAAAACACCACACACAAAATTAACCGCGCTTTTGCAGAATGAAAAACAAAACAACAAAAAACGCGATAATCCCAAGAACCACAAGCAACAAGACAACCCCGCCTACGGCAAGCAACGCAAGAGTTGTTGAATCATAACTCACAGTGAGCTTCCCAAATTCCGCAAACAAATCAACAGGCTTCACAACCGTGCCAGCATCAACACGCGTGCCAGCATCCAAAACAATCGGAAGAGTTGAAAACAACTTCAGCGGATTCTCTTTAGTGAATTCATCAAGCTCTGCCTTTGAAAAATTTTTAACCAAAAAATAACTGGCCTTTTTGGACTGGTTCAAGTCAAAGTCAAACTTCAGCACCGGGTCGGCATTCAACAGTTCAAAATCAAGACCAGACGAAAGCTCGCCGCCAAACGCCGCAATTTCCTTTGGCACAACCTCAAGCGCCACGACATTCCCGCTGTTCCCCCCGCCAGTCAAAGTCACGGCAAAAACAACACGATAAAATGAGCCATTGCCGTCAATAACTTTGTAAATCTCCACCTTGCGCACCGGCGCAAAAGTTTCAAGGTTCTTTGACGCCATCCCCCAAAGTGCGGGGGAAAGCCCCACAACGCCAAACGCAGAAGCCGTTTCCTCGTCAGAGAAAACACGCTGCAAAGTATCCGACTTTTCAATGAAAACAAGGGAAGCCGCCTGCTCAAACGAATCAGACGCAGAATTTGCATCAGCCTTTACCCGGCCAAAATTTGCCCCCCCTGAAAAAACCTCTTCTGCATGAGCCAAAAATGCATTCCCTTTCTGCATCAAACCAGAAAATTCAGGGGAAACAACACCCAAAAGCTTCAGCTGCCCCGCTACACCAACTGCCTCAGCCTTCTTTTCTTTTGCAGCAGAAATTGCAGCATTTGCATCAGCAGAAGCAAGCGCAGTGTTTTTTACAGTGGCAAGGACTTTTTTTTCAACAAAATTTCCTGCCCTGTCAAAGATTTTTGCAACAAACTCAAAACGCCCCACAGGAACAAAGGACGTGTTGAAATCAAAATAATACTCGCCACCATCACCGCTTATGCCATCGCCGATTTTTTTTTCTGCACCGTCAACAAAAAAAAATTCCACCAAAGAAATGCCAGAAGCGTTTGTTCCGCCGTCAGACGCCTTCACTTTCAGCGTTGCCGCGCCATCCAAAACACCGTTAGGCAAAGGCACAAGCCACTCACCCGCTGGCACAATGCGGTCAAGAAAAAAAGTTTCAGAAACGCTGCAGTCATCATTGCTCTCATCTTTTACACCAAACTCAACCAAAATTTTTTGGTCAGCCAAATTTGACACAACAACATTACCGATTAAGCGGTCGGCTTCCGGTTGGTTGGAAAACACGGCGATTTCATCACCAAACTCTGGCTTGAGCACAAGAGAGGCATAACGCATAATATAAGGGCTAGAATCAATGACAAACGAAAGGTTTCCGTCAACAAGAGAAGAGACAATCTGCGGGACAAAATCGCACGAAGTCGGAACGCGCACAAAAAAACTCTTTGACAGCCCGCCAATAGTCCCAAGCCGGTCAATTGACTGCAGCCGGTAATGAAAAGTTTTGCCTTCACTCACAGTTTCATCCAAATAACTGGTGCCCTCAACTTTCTGGCTGATTATTTCATAAAAATCCTCCCTGACATCAAAATCCTTCACAAAAGACCGGTAAATTTTGTAACCGCCAATGCCGGATCCGGCATCAGTTCCATCCGCCCACGAAAGCTTTATGCCGCCCGTGACAAACTCAGCCTTCAAATCAGTCGCAGTAGTCGGCCCCGAATGGTCAATCTGAACCTTAAAATGAGCCGTGTCACTCCACACGCCACCCTTTTTCATCCGCACGTGAAAATAAAAAACGCCACTTGCCTTGTTTGAAAAAGAAATTTCCGAACCACTTGTGTCAGACACCTCATCCGGAACCGTGTCAGGCAAGGCATCAAAAGCAAAAGAATAACCAGCCCCGCCGTTTTCAACAGAAAAAGATGGAGCATCACTCTTATACCATTGGGCAGGGTCCAAATGAGTTGAAGAAGTCACTGCCGGACCGGCAAAAACAATGCCGCAAAAAAACACGGCAAAAAAAAACAACAAAAAAAATTTTTTCAAAAACACAAAAAACACAGATAAATTGTTAAAGAAAACAATTTAAAACATTAAAACACGAATTTTCCATGCTTCATTACAAGCTTTTCGCCGACAAAAACAGTCGGCTTCAGGATAACGCCATCACAATGGATGCCGCTACGCCACTTCGCCCCAGTAAGTGCAGGATACGGGTTGCCACAAGCCAAGTGCACCCCCACAATCTTTTCATCCTGCAGCAAATTGCCAATAATCCGCCTAACCCCAAAATTTGCCCCCAAGGCAAACTCGCCGATTTTATTGGCATTTTTGTCAAACAAAAGCAGTGCCCGAAATTCTGCCTCAAGCCCTTTGTTTGCCGGACAAAAAACGCTTTTCACCCGCGAGTCCTCAATCACCCAATAAACAGGCGACTTCTCAAGCGAGCCATACTTTGAAAAAACATCACCCATCGAGCCATTTATCACCGCAACGCCGTCAACGCGAAGCGGCACTGTGAAAACCTCGCCATCCGGCAAATTGCTCCACTGGCCCGGGCCAATGAAACCATCAGCCACAACCCATTTAAGATTTGAAGACAATTTCACCGACAAAAAAGTGCCCTCAAGCGAAGACACAAAAATCGTGCCGGCCCGCGAAACCACCTTAAACAATTTTTTGGACAATTCACGGATTTTTCCATAGTCAACGCACATGCCCTGCTTCAAGCAATCTTCATCCGCACCAATCATTGCAGCAAAACGCGCGCGGTTCTTTACAGCAATTTCAGT
>CAYIER010000075.1:0-5493 GCA_964362395.1 uncultured archaeon | reverse complement strand
CACGGCTGAAAACAGATTGATTTCAACCTATATAACCCTTGTCAATCTTGCACAAAGCTCGAAAAAATTAAAAAATTTAAATAGGCAAATTTCAGAACTTTCAGTTGACAATGTTTGCTCTTCATTAAATTTGTTAAAAGAAAGAAGCGATGTTATAGAGCAATCAATTTCTTTGGCTCAAGAGTTTAACTCAAAGGCAAACTCATTTTCCACTGACTACCCTTCAGAAAACCAAAAAGCAAAATTGCAAAAAGAAACATTTGATGCAGGCATGCTTAATGAAAGAAAAAATGATTTAAAAAATTCCGCGATTTTGCTTGAAGAATCCTGCGAGGATGCTTAAATGAAAAAAGCGACCGTGTTTTTTTTGGCAATAATTTTATTTGCAGAAAGTTACCATGCACAAGGGTTGGAGCCGCAAGATTGCCTGAATATAACCCTAAAAGATGTTTCAAACAGTTATTGGGCCAAAAGAGCATTCTCAACTTATTATTCTGGTTTCTTAGAGTTAGATGGGGGAAACTCGCCATCGCTTGCTTTTGGATTAGAAGAATTGTTCAATTCTTATCAAACAGGGCCAACAATTCAAAAAATGTTTGTAAACGATTATGACCCAAATATTAATGTCGGCCCAGTAGACCAAAGCTTGAGAACCGGATTAAAAGATTGCATTGATATTTTCATTGAATCAAACCCAACGCCATTATACCGTCTAACTCACAGCGAATTTAAGACAGGCGATTCAACAACATTCACTTTAGCCGGACACAGAATTTTGCCTACGAATTTTAGCAAAAAATTTCAACTAAATGACATTTTGAATGACCAAATAAACCATGTTTTTTTTTCGCCAAGCGAAAAAAAATTATTTCGCCTTGGGCTAGTTGGAGACGAGTATCAGGACAAGGGCGTAAGCATTATTTTTATCCCGATGGCTGTTTATGACAGGACATTTGCAGAGCTGTTAATTCAGGGAAAAATTTCAACAGAAATAGAAAAAGGGCTTTTATCGCCAGAATTGCAAAAAAAAATCGACAAGATAAATGAAGCCCAACGAATAGTAGATTCAATAGAAATGGACCAAACTAAAAGGGAAGAAATCCAACAAACATTAAACCAGTTAAAAGATGAAACAAAAAATTTAAGCATGCAGGAGCAACAGGCAAGAATAAATAGTTTGCTTGCGCAAATTGAGCCAACTTCAAAAGTAACCGGAAAAGTAAAAATCACCTTAACACAATTTGTCCAGGCAATTAAAACCAAATTTGCAGGTGTCAGTGAAGTCCCTTACAAAAATTTGGTTTCAAATCCAATTGAAGGCCTAAGAAGCGGGATGCAGGTTTACAAATCAGATGCATCAGGAAATATGGTCGGAGACCCATTGAATGTAACAGTAGATGCAGAGGGAGAGGATATTTTAGTGATATCGCCTTTAAAAGAAGGCGAAACATATGCATTTGTCATATCATTTGTTGACCCATTCCCTACAGAACATCCGCCAATTACAGCGGCATTTAAAGTAAAAAAGGTCGAATGAAATGAAAAAAACGAACAGATTCGTAACAAATCGGCAAAAGGAAAAATTAATTTTTATTCAATTGCCGATTTGTTATTGCAATCTATACATGTCCCGTCTTTGACGGGACGATAATATCCAATATAGTGATGGATTACTATGAAAAAACACATTTTTTTGGCAACTGCAATTGTTCTTTTAGTGTTTGCTTCAATGGCAACTTTTGGGCAATCACAAATTGAATGGATCAGGCCACCAACCGTTGCATGGGAAACAGGGACAAGCCTGACAACGCAGGAAATTTTTGATGAAAGCCAACTGGTTTTGCCCGGAACCGCAGACAACTTAAAGTTTTCAGAAATGCTTAATGCAAGAAAAGAAAAAATAGGAGATTTAAGCGAAAGCAATATTTTCAAAGAAACAGAATTAAAGCCATTTGTTTTAAAACTTGAAAAAATCGACCCGTCAGACTTATTATTTATTTCAAGCGGCACAGAAACCTGCCAAAAAATATTTGAAGGAAAAGCAGACATAATTAAAGGAACGGTGTCTGACCAAGACCTTATTTTGCCGGAAGAAAACTTTGCAATAAACAAAGCATTTGAATTCCACCCATTGGATGATTTAAGTGAAGAAATGTTCTTAAAAATTTCAAAAATAAACGGAACCGAAATCAGTAAAATTTCAAAAGGAACCCAAATAACCTTTATTGGCTGCCAAAAATTAATAAAAATTTCAACCAAAACAACAATAAAATTTGGAGAAACAACCACGCCAATAATTCCAACACAATGCAATAATATAATCCAGTGCATGGCAAATATTGGCAAAATTTTTTCACAGCAACTGGCAAAATAACAGCGACCAGCAAAAATACTGCTCGAGAGCGGTTCCGAATTGGGAATTGACCCCCCTATTTTACATTTTTACATGCTTTTGCCGTTGCATTTGCGAGTTTTTTTAAACAGTTTTTTTCTATTATAAGGCATGGACTGCGAGATTTGCGGCTTGGAAAACGCAAAAAACATTGTTTTGCTTGACGGCCAAAAAATGCTGGTTTGTGATTCCTGCTCGGATTTGGGCGAAAAAATCACACAAGGCGCAATAGTTAAAGCAAACAAATTAAAACCCCTCCAAACAACTTTTAGCATGGAAGAATCTGACTTTTCCCTGATTGAAGGCTTTGGTGAAAGGATAAGGATTGCAAGGCAAAAAAAAGGCCTCCAGATAAAAGAATTGGCCAGCAAAATTTTTGAAAAAGAGTCTTTCTTGCACAAAATAGAGCAGGGAAAGCACGCCCCAGATGAGCGCCTTGCAAGAAAGCTGGAAAAATTTTTGGGAATAAAGCTGATTGACAGGGAAAATTAATAACAGCAAAGCAAGTGGTTTTTTTGGCAAACGAAGTCATTGATTTTTACATTCTGGCACTCGCCTTTATCGCGGTTTCATTTGTTTTCACAAAACTGTTAAAGCGCTACGCAAAGACAGACACTTTTTTTATTTTTTCAATGTTTAAGACAAAAAAGCCCCTCTGGGTTTTTGACCGCCTCGCGGTTATCGGAAAACCGCTTGACTGGCTGGCAGAAATCGGACTCGTGCTTGGGTTTGGCTCGATTGCGGTTGACTACCTTTACGGAAGAAAACGCACCGGCGCAGAAAGGATTGCACTGTTTGCCGGTTCAACAATTTTTCTTTCACTGCTTTTTGCCGCATTTGACCAACTGGTTGGCAACTCCTTTTCGCAGGGAATTTTCACAAAAGAACTCTTTTACCCGATAACTGTTTTTGTCGGATTGACGGGGTTTGCCGGCTTTGTCCTTGCAACGCTTGGATTAAACGCTGTCACGATAATTTTCAATTACCTTTCAGGACAAGGCTCGTGCCCCGGAGTCGCACCGGTGCTGCCGGGGGTTGATGTCCCAAACGTCCCGATTTCGGTCCCGCTTTATGCCTGGATTCCGCTTCTTGCCGTAGTCTTTCTCCACGAAATGATGCATGGCATTGTTGCAAGAAAAGAAAAAATCGGCGTGAAATCAACCGGAATCCTTTTGCTTGGGTTCATTCCAATCGGGGGTTTTGTTGAGCCAGACGAAGAACAATTGCAGAAATCGGACGAATTAAAGCAGCTGCGTGTTTATGCGGCAGGCGTGGCGACAAATATTTTTGCGTTTCTTGGAACGTTTGCCTTCATTTTTGCCCTCGGCCTTGTAATAAGCACAATTTTTGGCCCATGGGCGCTTGGCATACTCGGCTCTAGCGTGAAAGAGGTCCAGATAAATGAAGTGAGGGAAAAAATCCCTTTCTGCAAAAAAGATTACTCCAGCCCGTCGTTTGGGGTGCTTGAAAAAGGCATGGTTGTAAAAGAAGTGAACGGCCAAGAAATTAAATTTGCATCAGACGTTACAGCCGCAATTGCGGAGCAGCGGCACCAGCCGGTAAAGATGCTGGTTGAACAGAACGGCAAAAAAAGCGAAATAAAAATGTCCCCAAACGAACTGGGGCTTTTTGGCTTTGGGGTCAAAAATGTGCCAAACGAGGGCTATAAGCCGCCGGTAGAATACGAAATTTATTCGTTTGCCGTTACAATTTTGTTCGGGTTATTGAACTGGTTTTTGTGGTTCAACCTCTTTTTGGGAATGATGAATTACCTGCCATTCCCAGCCCTTGACGGCGGCAGGATTGCACCCATAATTTTTTCGCCATACCTTGCCTTCCTTGGAAAAAGCAAGGCAGAAACACAAAAACTCATAATGAAAGTGTTTTTCTCACTGATCCTTGCACTGTTTTTGATAAACGCGCTGCCGCTGTTTTTCTGAAACCCAGTTTAAAGAATTTTTTCCTTCACAAGCCTGTCGTAAAACTGCAGGTTGACCATTTCTTCCTGCACGTCGTAAAGGAGCCGGAAAATCGACCTCAGGCTGATTCTGATTGCCGGCTCCTGTATTGCGAGAATTTCTTCGTCAATTTTTTGTTTTTCATGTTTTGTTGGCAGCGCGTGCGTGCGCCCCAAGAATTCAACTGGAAACTTCACGTTTTCTTGGATAAAAATTTTGACGCCGGATAATAGTTTTGAAATTTTTTGGGCATCGAATTTTGATTTATTTATTGACATAGCAATGTGTTCTATTTCATCGGCAATGTTTTCCATTTTTTTGCTTATGAGAAAATAAGACAGGATAAAAGAATTGTTTTTGATTCCAGAAGTCTGCAAAATTGTGTAATCATTTGATGCAAGCAAGATTATTTTTGTGGCAAGGTGAAAAAGGCGGTCAACTTCAAATTCGTTGCGTTCAATTTCCTTCACATTCAGGCTGCCAAGGCACATGTTAAGCGAAGACTGGATTATGAGCCCAATGCGGGACAGCACGTTGTTTGCGTCGACTTTTTCCTTGTCCAAAAAAACCTTTAACACGATTTTTTTTTCATCCTCAAAAACAATTTCTGCACCACTCATATGCCGCAACACTTCTTTCGCAACCACCCTGTTTTCGTCACTAATGGGTTTTTCAGAAAAAACAGTTATGTTTTCTGCGCCAAGGTAATAGGCGCCGTACATCACCTGACCGAGAGTAGACAAGTGCTCTTCGGTTTTTATTGAAAAATTTGCAAGGGTTTTTTTTAATTCGGGCTTTGAAGGAAACAAGGCAATTGAGCCGTCACCAAGTTCGTTAAGGAAAATCGGGGAATTTTTTTTCAGCCTTGACTTTATAACCCAGTGTTTCGGCAGTGAAACCGCAAAAGAACCAGCCCCAACCCCCTGAATTTTCCGCTCAATCACCCGCATCACCCAAAAAATATAAACTATATAACTTTTTATAAAAGTATTTACCATAAGCACTTAAATTATATAAAAAAGAATGGATGATAGTTTATTGGAGAATTTGTGGAGGGATGAAAATGAAAAAGGAGACGGGGAAAAAAACCATTTGGGTGGCTCTCCCCGACCACCCGCTAACAGACTTGGCGGAAAAATAGCC
>CAYIER010000074.1:0-5499 GCA_964362395.1 uncultured archaeon | reverse complement strand
AAGCCATGGTGGGATTTTGCATGGAACGCAAGGAATGATTTGTCGGTTGAGGCGCTTGGCAGGATTGCGCTGGGAGAAAAAATTTCTTTCAGCCTGAACACTGAAGAAATGATTGCCTCGGGCAAAATGAAGCCTGATTGTTCCGATTTGCGCGTGGTTTTTGAACACAAAACAGAAATTCCGCGGTTAATTGATGGCTGTAATTCTTATAATTCAAAAATTTCTTTCAATGCGCAAACAACACAGTTTTTTGACACGGTTGATGCAAAAAATTATTCAATATATTATTCCAATTCGGCTGCTGGTGGCGCGGGCGTCTTTGCCGGCGACACTCCTGCACCTATTCAGCCAAAGGTTTTGCTGTTTGGCGAAAAAGTTGCGGGGCAAAATTCTTTCATGGCAAAAAAAACCCTATACATTGAGCTGCCAAAAAACGCGCAAATCGTGGATGCAAAACTTGACTTGCAGGGCTTGGCTCCGCAGAACTATTGCTTTGCAGATTCGTTCAACGATTTGGGTTTGATTGACATGGCAAATACGACCGCGCAAAACGGCAACCGGCTTGAGGGCGGCGACATGTATTTTGAAAACAGTTTTGGCCGGACTTTTTTGGCGGCGGCAAAAGAAGACACTGGATATGGCAACTGGGGTTTTATGAACCTCACAAATGTTTTCATTGCAGAGCCGGGCATTTGGACTGGCCTTGAAATTTCCGGCTGGGCACAGGATTCGTATTATGTGAACCTTGACTGGAGCGCTTCCTGCAGCGGCGGAATCTGGACGGCGACCGGAAAAAACGTGCCATACACCGGCGGCCCGGAATGCCATTGGAGCGACTGGGGCGTGTCGCGAGGGGAAGATTATTGCCGTTTCCTTGGCAACACCACAACGCAGTTTAATTTCAACAATTATGGAACTGCAACTTCAAGGGGCTTTATGTGCGGAAAACAAACAGGCTTTGGGTCATACGACCCCGCTTACCACATTTATTTGAGCCAGTTCGCGCCTCTTTCAACTGTCCAGTCAAAAACAATTGATTCCAGTGAAGTAATCAGTGCATCTTTGGATGCAAATGTGAAATATTATGGGCAGTCTGCAGATTTCTTTGTTTCAAACGACAACGGTTCAAATTGGGTTTGGGTTCCATTAAAGGAAAAAATCAGCCTGCCTGCCGGCATAGGGAACCCCGGCTTGAAGTGGAAGGCGTTGATGCATTCAAACAATGTTGTTTTCAGCCCAAGGCTCAATTCGGTTAATATGTGCTATACTGCAATCGGTTTTCCAAGCGCAACAGAAGTCGGGGTGGGCGATGGCTCAAAAATCAACTGGGACAGCAGGGAACATATCGGTTCCAGCCAAACAGTTCAATTGGATTTCGCCCAAATCCAGAATTATATTGAAAATAATTTCAGCCCCGACAGCCAAACCGTTTTGGTGCCGCTTGTTTTCTTTGGCGGCGAACCGGGAAAAATAAGTGTTTCAAATTTAAATGTGCGGTATTTTTTGGTTCCAAACAGGCCGCCGGAACTCTCACTTGATGTATCCCCCGCAAAACCGATTGAAGGCGACACAATCACCGTTGTTGCAAACGGAACTGACCCGGACAATGACCAGTTGAATTATTCAATCGACAGCGGATTGTTTGCGCAAAAAGGAAATGTGTTTTCCTGGAAAACAATTTCAGGCGATGCGGGTGAGCACTCGTTTTCTTTTACGGTCACTGACGGGAATTTGTCTGAAACCAAAACAATCACTGTGGTTGTCAGCAAACCAGGCAGGGGCGAATTTTCTTGTTCCATTGATTCGGATTGCAATGATAACAACAATTACACTATTGATTCCTGCCTGTTCCCGAGCCTGACTGAATCAATTTGTTCCAGCCAAAAAATTTCGTGCCTGGGTGACGCGGATTGCGTTGATGCGCTCCTTGGAATAAACGGTGTTTGTGTAAATGCCGGAACGATTGATTCTTTTTGCCAGAATCTTGAAGATGGCTGTGATGCACAAGGAAATGATTCAAATGGCTCTTCTGGCTGCATTTCGCCGGCAGTGCCTGAAATTGTTTCGCCGATAAATCATGTGTTGCCGCAGTGCTCTGACACAATTGACAACGACAATGACGGGTTTATTGATTTGAATGACGCGGGCTGCCATGGCAATGCGCTGGAAAACGGCGAAAATTCTGCCTGAATTTATGTGACTATTCTTGTGTCCACCGCGACCACGTCGTGTGGTGTTGCAATTAACGGGTTTAGGTCTAGTTCTTTGATTTTTTTTTCTGAGAGCAGCATTTTGCTGACTTTTAGGATTTCTTTTTCGATTAATGGTATGTTTGCGCCTTTTTTGCCCCGTAGGCCAATTAGTATTTGGTGGGCTTTGATTTCCTGCACCATTTCTTTTGCGTCAAGGGGCGTTATCGGGCACACGCGGACAGAATAATCTTTGAAGGTTTCAACAAATATTCCGCCCAGCCCGAAAAGGATTGTCGGGCCAAAGTTTTCGTCTGTTTTGCCGCCAATGATTATTTCTATCCCTTTCACCATTTTTTGCACGGCAGCAAACCGGAAGCCGGAAAGTTTTTTTAGCTTGGTTAAGGCATTCACCGCTTCTTTGTCGGAATTAATGTTTAGAATCACTCCGCCTGCGTCTGTTTTGTGGGAAATTTTTGAGCTCACCAGTTTCATTGCGACCGGGAAACCTATTTTTTTGCAGGCAGCAATTGCCTGTTTTTCTGTTTTTGCGGGGATTGTTTCAACGAATTTTATCCCGTGCTTTTGCACAATTTTCATTGATTCAAGCAGGTTTAGGGTTGGCATGGAAGAAGAACGGTTTTGAGATATTTAATTTTAGCGGTTGGGTTTTTTTAGGAACTCTTTGTATTCTTTCACGACTTCTTTTATTTTGGGCGCGTTCCAGGCTTTTTGGCCGGTCCATGCTTCGCACACTGATTTGTACATATTGGAAACTATTTGGATGAGTTCTTTTGGGGCTTTTTGCGGCTTTGGCCACGCGTTTTTTGGCTTTCTCGCGGCTTTTGCGGCTTCCAATTCCGCATACCAGGGCGTTGTCTTGTAGTAGTCGCGAAGCACCTGCTTGCTTAAGTGCACGCCTTCAAACAGCAATCTGTTCTCGTCAAGGGTTCCGCAGGTGTCCACAAGCATCAACTCGCCTTTTGGGTTGATTGCGAACTCGGCCTTGCCGTCCGCGTGCTCTAGGCCAATTTTTTTTGCTTTTTTTGTCAAAAAATCGTTTATCTTCAGTGTTTTTTGCTTTAATTCTTCTAATTGTTTGTCGCTGATTTTTGCAAGCTCTTTTGCTTCCTGCCAGTTCAGGTATCGGTCGGTTTCCTCAAGTTTGGTGCTCACGTCCAAAACGGGTTTTTTGAGTTTTTCTCCCGGCTTTGGCATTTTGTCCAGGCCAATGTCTTTTGGCGAAATTTCTCTTATTTCAAGGCGCTTGAACACCGAGCTTCCGGCGGGAAGCGAGTTTCGGAAAATGACTTCAAGCGGCACCAAATAATTTTTTTCGTTTTCGTGGATTTCGCCTTTTTGCGGGAATAGCACGCGGACAAGGTTGACTTCGATTTTTTTTGGGAACATTGCTTTTCGCAGGTGCGTTTTGATGCCGAGCTTTTCAATTTCTTTTAAATTGTAAAATGACAGCCGGCAGAGCGCTTCGCCTTTGCCGTCGATAGTGTCTGGCATTTTTCCGTAATCAAAAACAGAGTAATCATCAGTGAATTCAAAAACACCAAGCCCGAATTCTTTTTCAGTTGCCTCTTTTTCAATGAAAAGCGTTTTTACGCTTCCTTTTTTTACACGCACGCCCGCAAAATCGGGCGGCGCTTTTTGCCCCGCATGCAGCGGGACTTGCTTTGCATTATCAAAAAGCATTTTTTCACCATTGCCTGTTCCATTGCCTGAATTCTTTTTTGTTGTCTTCAATCACTTTTTTTTCCATTTTTTTCCTGTAATTTTTTAACTGTTTTTCGTATTTTTTTCCTTGTTCCACAAGTTGCATTGCGCCAAGCGCCGCGTTTTCCGCGCGGTTTAACCCGACAAACAGGTGGTGCTGCATCAGTTCAACAAGTTCCGCTGCGTCCTGTGCCGTGCTCTGTTTTTTGGCGGGGCAAACGATTGCAGTTGCCGCCGATTCAGAGAGTTCGCCGAGTTTTTCAAACGGGGCAAAATCGATGAAAACTTTTTTTGGGTCATTGTATCCAGTTTCGCTGCTTGTCTCGAATTTTGCGTTCATTTCTTTGAGCATTGCATGGGCCTTTTCCGAAAGCTCGGCTGTTTCGTTTCGCTGCACCAAAACTATTTCGGTTATGCCGTTTAAGAAATTCTGCACGTGCTTTGCTGCGTCGGCTGGTTTTTTTGTCCCGATTGCAAGCACGGGCACTCCGGGGGGCATCTGCATTGTGCTTAGCAGTGAATCAAGGCCTTCAAAGTCTTTTGGCGTTGGGATTCCGATTACGGGCTTGATTGTCTGTGATGCAACCACTCCGGGCAGCGCGGAGGCGAGGCCTGCGCCTGTGATAAAAATCTGTGCCTTTGTTTTTTTTATTTTGGCTTGCAGTTCTTTTGGTGTTTTGTGCGCACTTAAACCATGGAAAACGAACGGGATTTTTTTTGCCCGAAGTTCGCTTAAAACCTGTTCAAATGTGGCACTGTCTGATAGGGACCCAAATACTACAAAAACTTTTTCGGGCAAAATAGTTTTTTTCATTTCAAACCTGCCTCAATAATTTTCTTTTCTTCAACAGTGATGCCATAAAGTTTGTAAACCAAATCCTCAATTTTGGCGTCAGTGCGCTTAATCTTTTTCTCCAAACGCTGTCACTAAACAGTTAATCTTTGCTTATCGTTACATGAAAATTATATAGTGTTGCAAGGCCTTTTTCTGTAAGTGTGTATCCGTGCCCTTCTTCAAATGTTGCCAAATGGGCTTTTTGGAGGTTGCTTAATACTACTCGAATCCTTTGAGGGGAAAGCCCTGTTGCGTGCGCCAATTTGTCTTCTTCGACTCGTGGGTTTTTATTTGCAAGATAATAAAGAATCAATCGATGTTCAGCATCTTTTAAAATGTCCAGTACTCCAACAGCCATTGCACTCATAAAAAGCCCCTCCTAATCATACAACTATGCCTTTCTGGTTATTATTATTTTCTGCTGTTTTTTCTTTTCTTTTATATTTATAATAGCGATAAAAACAGTGCAAAACGCCAAATATGGCTTTGGCTTTTAGCTCTTCGTTTCCATGGTAAGGTATTGGGTATTTGAATGCTACTGGAAACTTTTTTTCCTTTGCCAAATGCACTAAATAATTGCAGTCTCTTTTATAGTCGAAGAAAAACAGTGTTTTGTTGTTTATTAGTTTTTCGATTAAATCTGCCCTGAAGCGATGAGAATTCTTATCTTTTTCTATAAACAACATTTCTTCTAGCAAGATAATCTGCTGCCTGCTTTTTAGGAACCTTCATCTTAATAGACACTGTTTT
>CAYIER010000073.1:0-5511 GCA_964362395.1 uncultured archaeon | reverse complement strand
TTTTCGCTTCCTTTTCCCCAATACCACGATTTGAAATTGTCTAAAAAACTTTTTACTTTCTTTTTCTTGTTTTCTCTTTTTTCAGCCCATTCCTTCAACGCCTGTGTCATGGCTGTCCCTGTTTTCATGCCAATTTCAACAGTTTTTACCTTAAATTCCCGAAACACTTTCGGGTCAACATCCCTCACGCTGACATTCACAAAAATCACCAATTGTATTACATGTAAACATGTTTAAAAAGTTTTCTTATGGGGTTTTGCTATTTAAACCTCAATCATCACGTCTTCTCCATGCACTTTGGTTTTGTAAGTTTTCAGCTTCAGGGTTTCATCCAAATCGTTTTGCCCGTTTTTGATGTTGTATTTCCACCCGTGCCATGGGCAGGTCACGAACACATCCTCTAATGCCCCTTCGCCCAGCGGCCCACCTGCGTGGAGGCACGCGTTGTCAAACGCAAAAAACTGGCCGTTTTGCCGAAACAATGCAAGCTCTTTTCCGCCTGCCTCAACAACTTTTCCTTCGCCGTCCTTTAAATCGCCCTTTTTTGCGACTTTCACAAATTCAGCCAAAAAACCACCTTTAATTAGTTTTTTGTCCAACTAGTTTTAATGTGTTATTGATGCCAAAAGGACTGTTGCTGATCAGTGGCGGAATTGACAGCCCTGTTGCGGGAAAAATGGCGGTGCAAAACGGCACAGAACTGCTGGCAGTGCATTTTCCTACCGAAAAAATCACGGGAAAAGAATCCATCCAAAAATGCTTTTTGCTTTCCAAAAAAATCGGGGTAAAAAAACTGTTTGTCTGCGACTTAAGCGGTCAATTTGGGGAAATTTCAAAAAAATGCGACCACAAAAAATACTTTGTTTTGACAAAGCGCCTGATGCTTAGGATTGCGCAAAAAATCGCCAAAGAAAATAAGGCCGACTTTTTGGTCACCGGCGAAAACCTCGGCCAGGTTTCAAGCCAGACGCTTTCAAACCTTGCAGTAATCGACAAGGCAGTGGAAATGCCGGTCATTCGCCCGCTTTTGTGCCTTGAAAAGGTCCAGATAGTCGAGTTTGCAAGAAAAATCGGGACGCTTGAGGCATCGCTTGGAAAAGAAATCTGCGACGCGCTTGGGCCAAAGCACCCGGCAACAAAAACAGAAATTCCAGACATCCTTAAAGAAGAAAAAAAAATTGAAATGGAAAAATTAATTGCAGGCGCGCTTGAAGGCCTGCAGGTTCACCACCCGTAAAACCTTGCCTGGCTGTACGCAAATGCCTTAAATGCGCCAAACAGTTCCTTGCGGACAAGTTTTGGGTTGCTTGCCAAAATGTTCAGCCCGACTTTCAGCTTTGCAGCAGCACCCATATTGTTCAGTTCCTTTGGCAAAGCGCGCGCAATCTGATTCATTTCTTCATCAGTAAATTTGTAAAAGCCGTGCTTTCCGTGGAACAGTTTTTCGTATGGAGGGAATTCTTTTTTCCACAATGTTTCATACTCTTTTATTGTTTCCTTTGAAAAATCATTTTTTTGAACCGCTTTTGCAGCAACATCCGCGGCAAATTGCCCGCTTTTTAGCCCCAAGTGCGAGCCGCCCTCAAACATCGGGGAAGTGAACCCTGCCGCGTCTCCTATAAGCATCAGCCCCTCACTGTAAGTTTTCTCAAGCGGCCCTGAGCTTGGAATGAGGCCGCCAAACGTTTTCACGATTTTTTTTCCCGCAAAACCCGGTTCCTTGATGAATTCGTCCAAAAAAGTTTTTGCCTTGTTTTTCTCTGTTGTGACCAGCCCCACGTTTGCGCGGCCATTGCTTTTTGGAATCAACCACAAATAACCAAATGGGGCAAGCTTTGGCCACAGGTAAAAATCCAGCCAGCCGTCGTTTTTGACGTCAAGCATTTCGTACTGTATTCCAATCACCGACTCAAAGCGTTTTTCATTCAACCCAAGTTTCAGCGATGCAACGCTCTGTACTCCTGATGCGTCAATCAGCACCTTGCTCTGGTAGCTTTCCGTGCCGCACCCGATGTCCCACCTATCGCCATTTCTTTTGATGCCAGTCACGCGCGAATTAAGCTTTAGCTCTGCGCCTTGCCCAACAGCTTGCTCTGCAATCCACTGCTCCCACAAGTGCTTTTCCAAAACATACCCGTCCTCGCGAAGGCCCCTTGCGGTGCCGTCAGGAAAAATTGTACGAATTCCTTTTGCTTCCAAAGAAATTACGCTCCTTGGAACCTTCAAACCGAATTTTTTGAGCGCCAAATCAGAAATGCATTCCCCACAGTGAACTGGTTCCCCGACGGCTGCGTGCTCCTCCAAAATAATTGTGTTTAATCCGTTTCTTGCAGACTGCAGTCCAGCCATTCCACCAGCAGGCCCCGCGCCGATTACTGCAACGTCAAAAGTTTTTTTCATTTTTTCGCCTATAAATTGTGCTGCCAAAAAAAGTTATATCCTTAATTTTGCGGTTTCCGTCTTTTTTTTGCCATTTTCCTCAAACTTTTCAACACCCATTTTCAAAACCATCAGGCCCAAAAGAGCGCACTTTACCCTTGTCTGGATTATCCCTCCAAGCTTTTCAAACACTTCTTCGCTTGAAAAATTTTTCACTTCTGCAAGCGTTTTTCCTTTCGCCATTTCGGTCACAAGCGAAGCAGACGCCTTGCTTATTGCGCAGCCTTCCCCGACAAATTTTATTTCTTTCACCATTTCCTTTTCAACTTTCATTTCAATCGAAATTTCGTCGCCGCAATACCGGTTTCCGCCGCTGCTTTTTATGTCAAAATTTTGTACATGCCCGTGATTTAATGGGTTTTTGTACAAGTCAAGGATTATTTCAGAATAAAGCTCGTCAGTCAAATCAGTTCACCCAAGCATGCTTTTGGTTTTTTTCAGCGCCTCAACGAGCACATCAACGTCTTCTTTTGAATTGTAAACGTAAAAACTGGCGCGTACGCTGCCGGAAATGCCCATCTTTCGCATCAATGGCTGTGCACAATGGTGGCCCGTGCGGATAGCTATCCCGAACTGGTCCAAAATCGACCCGACGTCGTGCGGGTGGATTTTTTCCACGTTAAAAGCAAACACTGCTGTTTTTTTTTCCGGCAAAGGCCCGTACATCTTCAAAAAATCAAGTTGGCTTAGCTGTTCAAACGCATACTTTGAAATCTCCTGCTCATGGCGGTGAACATCGTCCATGCCGATTTTGTTGAGGTAATCAACTGCCGCGCCAAGCCCGATTGCGCCCTCGCCATTTGGCGTCCCGGCCTCAAACTTGCTTGGCGGCTCGGCAAAAACTGTTTTCTCAAACGTGACTTCTGCAATCATGTCTCCGCCATACAAGAATGGCTCCATTCCTTCAAGCATTTCCTTTCTGCCAAAAAGCACTCCTATCCCTGTCGGGCCAAGCATCTTGTGCCCAGAGAAAGCCAAAAAATCGCAGCCCAAATCTTTTACATCTACCTTAAAGTGTGGAACGCTTTGCGCTCCGTCAACAACCGAAATGCAGCCGTTTTCCCTTGCAATTTTCGCGATTTTTTTCACGTCATTGACTGTGCCAAGCACATTTGACGCCTGCGTGATGCTTACAATTTTTGTTTTTTTCGAAATCATTTCCGTAACGCTTTCCATTTTGAGCGTGCCGTCGCTGTTAATCGGGATGAATTTTAATTTAAAGCCATAAAGAAGCGCAAGCTGCTGCCATGGCACAAGGTTTGAGTGGTGCTCCATTTCAGAAACAAGCACTTCGTCCCCCTGCTTTAGCTTGCTCTTGCTAAAACTGTAAGCAAGCAGGTTCAATGACTCGGAAGTGTTTTTTGTGAAAACAATCTCGTCCTCTTTTGCATTCACAAACATTGCAACCTTTTTTCTTGACTGTTCAAACGCGCTTGTTGCCTCGTGCGCAAGCTGGTCGGGGCCACGGTGGACAGTGCCGTGGTAATCGGAATAAAAGCCCAAAATCGCGTCAATAACCTGCCTTGGCTTCTGCGTTGTGGCGGCACTGTTGAGGTAAACAAGCGGCTTTCCGTTAATTTTTCGTTTAAAAATCGGAAAATCTTCCCTGATTTTTTTTGCATCAAGCATGAATGTCAGTTCTGGCCAATTTT
This sequence comes from uncultured archaeon, assembly GCA_964362395.1. Taxonomy (GTDB): domain Archaea; phylum Iainarchaeota; class Iainarchaeia; order Iainarchaeales; family GW2011-AR10; genus JACPKT01. The sequence goes on along the minus strand of CAYIER010000073.1, from coordinate 1,420 downwards.
TTCCATTTTTTGCGAAACCGCCAAAAAAAGCCCATCCTGAAACGCTTTCGGGAGCCTCAAAATGACACTTCCAAGGAAACTGGTTACGATTAATTGTTTTGCAATGTCTTTTTTAATTCCACGGCTTTCAAGGTAAAACACTTGCTCGTCAAGAATCTGCACCACGCTTGCAGAGTGCGTTGCCTTGACATCGTCGGCTTCTATTTCAAGGCCGGGAATGTTGTTCGAGCTTGCGCCATCGCTTAAAAGAATAGAATGCGCCTGAAGCAGCGCGTTTGCCCGCTGCCCCGAGGGAAGAATTTTTATCATGCCGTCAAAAATATTTTTTGCACATCCGGCAAGGACAGATTTTATTTCCGTGCAGCTTTGCGTGTCTGTTGCAATATGCATTGCAGTATTGTTCAGGTCAAACAGCTGGCTGCCTCCCAAAAGCGCAAAATCAAGCTGATTGACGCTTGCACCCTGGCCGACAAGGCTGTTGAAGGTGTTTGCGCGAAGCAGTTTTCCCTCAAGCCACGCGTTTGAGTTCAAAAGCCCTGCGTCTTTTTCAACCACGGTTTGCTGGAAAACAAGCGCCTGACAGCCAGCAGAATGGCTGTGCACGCGCAAAAAAGAGGCAGCGCACCCTTTTCCAAGAAACACGGTTTCGTTCAGCAAAAGCATTTCTTTCCCGCGCACCTGCTCAAAAAAAGAAATTTCCCCATCAATGTTTTCAACTATCACTGCAATTTTTCCGGCTGCATTTTCCGAAAAAACCGATTCAAAAGAAACCGTGCCGCCGCGGAATTTTTCATCAGCCAAAATGACAAAGCCGCAGCCAAACCACGCGTTGATGAATGCCTCGAACTGGTCCTTTGGCGCGTGCTCTTTCTCCAAAACCATTTTCAGTTTGTCCGGAATTTTGCGCAGTGCATCGTTCCAAGAAAAAACCCTCACTCCGTTTTGCTCAAATTTTTTTGGCATGGCAAATTCATTGCTTGTCGGCTCTTTGAGCAATTTTTCAAGCTGCGCAAGATTCAGGTACACACTTTTTTTCAGCGGCTTTTGCTCCGCAATTTTCGCGTTTTTGAGCCGGTATTCAAGCAGCCACTTTGGCTCTTTTAGTTTTTCTGATAACTTCTGCACTCCGCCCGCAAACACGCTTACCGTTTCCATGAGCACACCGTTTTTTTTTTAAATAATAAAAAAGAAAAACACGCAGCCGCTATCCGACGCAGCCTTCCATTTCCATCTCAATCAGGCGGTTTAACTCGATTGCGTACTCCATCGGCAGTGCCTTTGTGAAGGGCGAAATGAAGCCCATCACAATCAGGGTCAATGCCTCCTGTTCTGAAAGCCCCCTGCTCATGAGGTAAAAAATCTGCTCGTCGCCGACTCTCCCAACCCGTGCCTCGTGCGTGATTGCGGCTGTCGGCTCATC
>CAYIER010000072.1:0-5558 GCA_964362395.1 uncultured archaeon | reverse complement strand
TATAATGTTGAATTACTATAAAAAAACTGTTAATTTTTAAACACATAAAAACAATTACTAATTTACCATGCCAAAAAGATTTGGTCAAAACCGCAGACAGTAAGTGTACCGGTGCCTTGTTTTGCCAGTGTTTTTGTCTACTCCCTGCAGCTTGGTTGAAAAAACGGCTTTTTGCAGGGACGTTTTTTCCATGGCGCGGATCACTTTTTTTGCCGCGCTCTTTGAGCCGATAATGAGGTCAACCCCGTTTGTGACAAAAGCGATTTTGACGACTTTTGCCAGCGGCTCTTTTTTTGATAACTGCAAAAGAAGGCTTTCAACTTTTTTTATTTTTTCACCCATAAGCTCTTTTGATTTTTTTTCAAAGCGAAGTTGTATTGTTGCCTCAAAATAGCCGCCAGAAAGCCGGGAACAGTCAGGGCAGGTGCCGATGTTTTGCTTAATCAGCACTTCGCGCTCAAAAGAGAGCACTTCGCCGTCAACCGTGCCGCTTACCCTGATTTTTGCAACAGGCTTTCCCTCCGCGCTGTCAATCAGGTCAATTTCGGTTTTCACTGCGTTCAGCTCTTTTACCTTTATTTTTGGCAAAAGGATGCCAGAAAAACTTTTCCCGACCTGTTCCCTCCAGGCATTGCTGACCTTTATTTTGCCGCAGTTCTTGCAGGCATTGATTTCAATCTCTTTTGGAACACTGATTATTTCCCCTTTTTCGACAAAGCAATTCACGCAAAAGCCCTTCACAAACGACCCCTTTTCGGTGCCGCACCGGGGGCAAAAGTCATTCATTCCAACGCAGCCCCCTTCACAAATTCAAGGTAAAAAACGGGGCTTAAAACGTACTGGTAGGCCGCAATAAGCGCTGTTGCAAACCGTATTGACGCAAAAAGAAAAAACGCGATGGATGCCTCGGCAAGCAGGCCCTTGCCTGAAAAAAAATCCAATGCAAACGCCAGCGCAAAGCTTGAAATGGACAGCACGAAAGAAAACGCGGCCGCCTTTGACGCACCGAAAAAGTTTTTTCTTGAAAGAAAAAAGCTCCTCTTAATTGACGAAACCACGCCGTTTTTTTCAAGCGACATCACAGGGTAAATCAGGAAAAAAAACACTGCAAACAAAAAAATCGCCGCCAACGCAACCAACACCACAGCCAATTCGCCTACAACGTTATTGGTCAGGATAAAAAAAACCATCGGAAAACTCAGCACAACAACAAATGCAACAAACAACAGTTCGACCAAAAGCGCGGTCGGCACAACGAGAAAAGATTTTTTCAGCGAACAATCCAAAGCGGCCCTAAGCGAAACCTGTTTTTTTTCAAAAAAATCCTTCACCAAAAACGGGTACATTGCACTCACAACCGAGTCAACAATCAATGCGGCAAACGTGAACACAAGCCAGAACACCAATGAGCCCAGCAATTCCGGCGAAGGCGCTGCAAACGAGGCCACCGCAAGCGCCGGCAGAAAAATCACGGGAATGCTGTACAAAAATGAGACAAAAATTTTTGGCAAAAAAAGCTTTGGCTCCCTTGCAAGAAGATTAAATGAGTCGGAAAGAATTGAAAAAAATTTTGTCATACAACCAGTTCATCCCCAATATTTGGAGCAACCGCGTCAAAACCCTCCGATTTAAGGGTTTTAAGCAGTTTTTTCATTACTTCCGAGTCGCCATGGACAAGCACGACTTTTTTGGGGCTAATTTTTCCGATGATTTTCAACAGCTCGCTTTTCCCTGCATGGCTTGAAAAATCGTACTTTTCAACCTTCATTTTTGGCTTCACTACAATCCCATTCAGGTTGATTTTTCCGGTTTCCATCAAAATCTGCCCAGGAGTTTCCTTCACCTGAAAACCGGTCAAAAAGAGCGTTGAATTCTCGTCCTTGTAAATTTCCGGAAGGTACGCGTACACTGGGCCTCCCTGAAGCATCCCCGAAGTCGTCACAATCACGCTTGGCTTTTTGAGCGCGGCCTTTCGCATCGAAATATTTTTCACCCAAAGGGCCCTGTCAAGGGACTTTTTCAGAAAAGAATGGTTTCGAATAAATTTCGGGTAATTGAGGTAAATGCGCGCCGCCTTCTGGCACATCCCATCAAGGTAAATGTCGGCATTGATGTTGTACTCGTTCAAAATGTCAATCATTTCAGCGCTCCGCCCAACAGCAAAAGAAGAAACCAATGCAGTGCCGCCCTTGTCAATCGTGTCCTGCACGTCCGCGACAAATTTTTTTTCTGTTTCCTTTCGGTCAGGGTGCTCGCGGTCACCATAAGTGCTTTCAATCAACAACGCATCACAGCCGCCCGCTGGAAGAACCGCACCAGTCTGGAGGCGAGTGTCATCTAGCCGGATGTCACCGGTGTAAACAACGGTTTTGTCCCGCGGAGAAGTGACCTTGGTTATCGCAGAGCCAGCAATGTGGCCCGCGTCAAAAAGCTCAATCGAAGTGTTTTCACCGACCTTTAATTTCCTGCCATAATTTACGGCAAAAGTGAACTGTTCAACGGCATGAATTTCTTCTTTTGAAAAAGACGCATCCATTGCCTCAAGGCCCGCAATTTTCAGTGTGTCAAACCAAAGCATTTTTGACAAGTCAAGGGTCGGCGGAGTCATGTAAATCATTGTGTTTGACCTTGTAAACAAGTGCGGCAATTGCCCGGTGTGGTCAAGGTGCGCGTGCGAAATCACAACCGCAGCAAGGTTATCCGTCACAGGCAACGGGTACTCTATCCCCTTTGGCGTGAGCTTTACGCCGTAATCAAGCAAGATCTTTTCACCATCATCAACCACAAACCCGCTTCGCCCGACCTCGTTTGCGGCACCCAAAAACCTGATTTTAACCATTTTTTCTTCAACCCTAATCCATTAAAAACAAAAAAAACTTATAATTTTCAAAACTATTAAAAGAATTAATTAAATTCAATAATTTGATTATAATTTGTCAATTTATATATGTTTGATAGACAAAATTATAAGCCCTCACCCAAATAATTGAACAAAAAACCACAAAAATAGACAATCAACGTCTGCCAATTCGTCGCATCGAAACTGTTTTTAAACCCTTATTTATTTACTTCAATAGTTGCCATATTTCAATTTAAAATTTTGCGTGATGTTGCTTGGCTGGAAAAACCCTTTCAGAAAAACTCATTGAAAAACACCTCGTTGAAGGCAAAATGATAGAAGGGAAGGAAATTGCAATAAAAGTTGACGATGTCCTGACACAGGATGCCACAGGCACGATGGCTTTTCTCCAGTTTGAAGCGCTTGGCATTGACAAAGTCCAAACAGAACAGGCAGTCAGCTTTGTTGACCACAACCTTTTGCAGACAGGCTTTGAGGGAGCAGACGACCACAAGTACCTTGAAACTGTTGCGCAAAAATATGGAGTGATTTTTTCAAAGCCAGGGAACGGAATATGCCACCAGGTTTTCCTTGAGCGTTTTTCCCGCCCCGGAAAAGTACTTCTTGGAAGCGACTCGCACACGCCCACCTGCGGCGGAGCGGGAATGCTTGCAATCGGCGCCGGCGGCCTTGACGTCGCACTGGCGCTTGGCGGAATGCCATTTAGGATGAAAATGCCAAAAGTGGTCGGAATAAAGCTTTCAGGAAAACTTTCAAAATGGGTTTCCGCAAAAGACGTCATTTTAAACCTTCTCCAAAAACTCACTGTGAAAGGCGGCAAGGAAAAAATTTTCGAATACTTTGGGGACGGCGTGAAAACGCTTTCAGTTTACGAGCGCGCCACAATAACCAACATGGGTGCAGAGCTTGGCCTCACCACATCAATTTTTCCGGCAGACAAAAACACGCTTGAATTTTTGAAAAAAAGAAAACGCAGCGAACACTTTGCAGAGCTGTCCGCAGACAAGGGAGCAACATACGATGAAATCATTGAATTGAATTTAAGCGAATTTGAGCCAATGATTGCAAAACCCCACTCGCCAGACAACGTTGTGCCGGTTTCAACCGTTGCCGGAACAAAAATAGAACAGGTCTGTGTCGGCTCCTGCACAAACTCATCCTACCACGACCTCGCAGTCGCGGCAAAAATTTTGAAGGGAAAAAAAGTTGACCCATCTGTGAGCCTGACAATCTCCCCTGGCTCAAAACAGGTCCTTGAAACAATCACCCACAATGGCCTCCTTGAGCCATTCATCAACGCAGGGGCAAGGATTCTTGAATCCGCATGCGGGCCATGCATCGGGATGGGCCAAGTCCCAACAACAAATGGCGTATCCCTTAGGACATTCAACAGGAACTTTCAGGGAAGAAGCGGCTCCGCAACAGCAAACATTTACCTCTGCTCTGTGGAAACCGCTGTTGTTTCCGCGCTTACAGGAAAAATAACCGACCCGAGAAAATTTGGAAAATATCCTGCTGTAAAGGAAGCCAAAAAATACAAAACAAACGACAGCCTGCTGATTTTCCCGCCAAAAGACAGCTCAAAAATAGAAGTAATAAGAGGGCCAAACATTGCACCCCTGCCAATAAAGGAAAAACTGCAGGAAAAAATCAGCGGAACAGCCCTGATAAAAGTGCAGGACGACGTTTCAACCGACGCAATAATGCCAGCAGGCGCACAAATCCTTCCGCTGCGCTCAAACGTGCCAAAAATCAGCGAATTCGTTTTTTCAAGGGTTGACCCGGAATTTGCAAAACGCGCAAAGGAAAGAAATGGTGGCATGATTGTTGGCGGCGAAAACTACGGGCAGGGCTCAAGCAGGGAACACGCAGCGCTTGCACCAATGTACCTTGGCATAAAGGCAGTGCTTGCAAAAAGCTTTGCGCGAATACACCAACAAAACCTCATAAATTTTGGCATACTTCCGCTTGAATTCAAGGACAAGGCAGACTACAGCAAAATCACCAAAGACGACGAGCTTGAAATAATAAACGCAATCGCACAATTAAAAAACGGAAAAGAATTTGAAGTCCAAAACAAAACAAACGGCCAAAAAATCCTTTTCGCAAATAATTTTTCCCAAATCGAAAAAGAAATCCTGACAGAAGGCGGAATGCTCAACTATACAAAGCAAAAAATCAAGGAAAGGAAGTGAAAAAAATGACCTACAAAATAGAAATACCAAAAGACGGTAAAAAAATTTCCTTCAAAAACGGAAAACTAGCCGTGCCAGACACCCCGATAATCGGCATCATTAAAGGCGACGGAATCGGCCCAGACATCACCAGCGCAGGAAAAATGGTTATAGACGCCGCGGTAAAAAAAGCAGGCGGCGGAAAAAAGAAAATCGCATGGATGGAACTCCTTGCAGGCGACCAAGGAGCCGCAAAAGCAGGCGACCTCTTGCCGAAAGAAACATTTGATGCAATAAAAGAATACCTTGTCGCAATCAAGGGCCCGCTGACCACGCCGGTCGGCGAAGGCCACAGGAGCCTAAACGTCACGCTAAGGCAAGAACTTGACTTGTACGCGTGCGTTCGCCCGGTAAAATATTTTACAGGAGTGCCAAACCCAATGAAAAAACCCGAAGAACTGGACGTGGTGATTTTTCGGGAAAACACCGAAGACGTTTACTCAGGCTATGAGTGGAAAAGCGGT
>CAYIER010000071.1:0-5602 GCA_964362395.1 uncultured archaeon | reverse complement strand
TTTTATAAAACTTTGACGGATACATTATGTTATGGAAACTGTAACAATTTCTAAAGTAAAATATCAAAAACTCGTAAAAAAAGTAGCTGAAAGCACAAAAGTTGACAAAGTGCTTGTTCAAAAGATCAAAAGGGCTTTTGAAGACATAAAGCACGGGCGCATTTCAGAATGGAAACACTGAAAAAGTCACTTTTCTTTTAAAAGTTCAAAAACATATTCTTGATAGTGTGCCAAATAAGAAACAATCTTGTTGATGGTTGCCTGCTGTGCTTTTTTGTCGCTGATTGCAACAGCCAATACAACCAAAAAATTTTTGTAGACTAGGAAATAAAGCCTTTTTCCGTCAAACTTTTTTTCCCTAAAAAACGGCAGCCCGGAAAGCGGCTTTCCAACCTCATCGCCACGCAATGAAATTTGAGTTAATATTTTGTCAACCCTTTTTTGTTCAGAACCATCAAGTTTGCCATAATCAGAATCAAACTCCAGCGTCTTGAAAATTCTGAACATAAAAAAATATTACCGGCCCGCCTTCAGGCGGGACACGTACGCGAACCAGCCGGACGCAAACGGCTAATGCAGCGCCCTTGCCCGCAAATATCTTTTTTTGCGCTTTTCGCGGCGCATTTTTTTCTTTTTCCATTTCCAGCGCTGGCGCGCGTGTGTCTTTTTGAAGCGGCTGGTGTCCTTTGTGGTTGTCGCCATCAGTTCACCGTTGCAACAATCATCCGTTTCAAATCATACTGTGGGTTCACGCTAATTGTCCCCTCTGGAAGCAAGTGCTCAACGCGCGCAAGAATTGTATTCATTGCAATGTAACTGAATGTTATTCCAAACGCAAACAGTGTCCGCTCAAAAATTACCACAGGAATCAATGCAACCCATGCAGCCGGAGTCATGGGGATAGTCCATGCCCAGATTGCGCCGCCAACCGCGTGCGCAGTAAATGTTGCGCCAAGGCTTTTCGCAAACAGCCTGTTTGGAAACACAAATTTCATCAAAAACGGTATCGTCCAAAATAATGCAAAAAACCAGACCTGCCCGCCAACAGGATTCAAAACAAATGCGGTGATTGCAAGAACCGGCACAATCAGACTCCAGTTCTTTTTTTTAACCGAACCAAAATAAATTGCTGCAAAAACCATTGGCAAAAGCCGCAGTGCATCAATTAGTGAAACCGCTTTTCCAAAAACCGCAATGTTTAGAACCTGTGCCCCAAGAACAGATAATGCACCAACCATTGGCCCCAAAAACGCACCAGGAACAGGCCCAAAAAACTGGAACAACGTAAAAAACTGGTTGTCTGCGCCCACTAGTTTTGAAAAATTTACCTGCGAGCCGGCAAGCACAAGCGCCGTGAAAAGCAAAACAAACGCAATCTTTTTTGGGGAAAAATCCATTTTTACACCACTTACTTGATACTTTATTCAAGATAAAATGCTTTTTTAAAGCTATAGCAAAAAGCCCAATTGCTTGAGCAATGACAATTGCTTTTTGCATAAAAGCAGACCACAACAAATATTTAAAAATTATAGCGGTTAGCTTTAACCCGTATTGCTGACAATGCTACAGGCAATTAGCCTTGTGCCGTCATACGAACAATCGCTGACCTTCACGCTGCCAGTCTGGCCTGTTTCGGTCTGCTTCACAATGCAATAGCCTCCCTTTTTTTCTCCTGTGACTTCCAATGCAATGTCAACTTTTACAGGAATGCCCGCGCGAAAAAACGTGTTGACCTGTTTTTGGGTTGCTTTTTCGCACAAAAGAAGCGAATCAGAAAAGCATTCCTTGTCAAAACCACAATCTTTTATTTCGCTGACAGGTTTTAGCGGCGGATTTACCACACCAGAATCGCCGCCAACAGTAGTGCCTGTGCAGGCCCAACTGCACCCGTTTTCAACGCACTGCCATCCCCCGGCGCACAGGGCATGCACAAGGTTTTTGGATTCACACTCGCTTGCATTCCTGCAAAAATTTGGCTCTTTCCCGGCAACAACCTTTTTGCATTCACCGCCATCACAAGAACAAGCATACTTTAACTCCTGCACGGGGCAAGAGCAATTTTTAGCCGCACCATTTCCGGCTAGGCCCAAAGAAAACAAGCCGGTCACCTTTGCCACTACTACAGAAAGCGGCCCCGCAAGCCCCGCCTGCTTTTCACCCACACAAATCCATGCAGGGTCACCCTTGTTGCAAGCAGGGCAATCCAAGCCATCATAAACAAGTTTACACTGGGTGGAATCAGGACACACATCCGGATTTGTTTGCGGTTCCAAAATGCCAGAATTATTCAGGCAACCGCTCAAAAACAAAAATAAGCCAAAAACAAAAACACAAAAAACAGTTTTTTTCATTGACAAAATAACGGCTTTAGTGAATAAAAGAGTTGCTTTGAGGCCATTAGGCAAGTTTTAATAGTTTTAAACCCATATAATTAATGGTTAATTTTATGGGCATTGCAATTGCAAAGGTTTCTAATGGCGTGCCATTGAGCGGTGAAAACCATGGGTTCTGATTCAAAGTTTTTTTTAAAGAAGGATTTTTCGCGTTATTGCGGCAAATGGGTGGCAATAAAAAATCAAAAAATAATTGCCAGCGATGCCAACATAAATAATGCTATTTCTGCCGCTAAAAAAAAATTGGGAACAAGGCAGTTTCTTTTTGCCAAAATCCCCAAAAAAAATCAAGTTTTAATTCTTTAAAGTGACGGCATTGGAAAAGGAATTTTATTTTAAGCAATTTCGCCCAGACACATTCCCGCTGCCACTTGCATTCCCTATTTTTTCAAATAACGGCAAAAGAATTGAATTACCTTGCATTTTGGATTCAGGGGCCGATTTCACAACAATCCCAATGTCAATAGGGAGGGACGTTCTAGGAATTGACTTTAATAAAATCGGGCCATATGAAATCAGAAAAAAATGGGAAAATCTGGACAGGCAAAATGAAAAACAGCTTAATGAACTAATCCAAGAAATAATTGAGAAAAAGCACGTAATCCCGACAAGCTACGAATGCGCCTGCGGAAGGTCAACAAACGGATTTTATTACCCTGCAACAATTCAAATTGAAGAATTTAAAAAAGAAATACTAGTCCTCTGGACACCATCCGATGTAATCTCCATATTAGGGCGCATCGGAATATTTGACAATATTAAAGAACTGACTTTTAAAAAAGGAAAAAGCTATACCATAAAATTTTAAAAAATTAGCAAGGCGAAAAAATTTGGAAAAAGACAGCATTCAAACAGCCATCGAACAGCATAGGGCCGGAAAAATTTCAATAGGCAAAGCAGCCCAAAAAGCAGGGGTAACCATAAGCGAAATGATGGACAAACTCGCAGAGTTCGGAATAGAGAACAAAATGACAAAAGAACAATACCAGCAGGGAATAAAAAAACAGCGAACAGATTCGCAACAAAATGGCAATTGAACAAGTGCAACAATGTTCCTTTTGCCAATTTGTTGGCTGGCAATCTATACGTGTCCTGTCTTTGACAGGACAATAATATTCAATATACTTTTGAATACAATAAAAAACATCAAAAAAATATGGTAAAAGCTTGAAGGAAAAAAAATGCCCCCGCCGGGATTTGGACCCGGGTTTACGGCTTGAAAGGCCATCGTGCTTGGCCGGGCTACACTACAGGGGCACAACCGCAAAATCGGTTGACGCCGCGTGCAAAATCACGCGACACTTTTGTCCCAGTTTCACTGGGACTTGCTACGCATGCCTGAAAATCAGGCCAACAAATTGACAATTGAACAATTTTTTAGCATATTCTTTCGTCAATTTGTTGCGACACTTTTTGCCCCGCCTTTGACGGGGCGTGGCTTCGCTTTGCGGGCCAAAATCGCTGATTAAATCTTCAGACAAAACAAATTCGCTGATAAATCATTTTTAAAGCTATATTATTAATAATCTCTAAGTGGTTTTTGGATGGCTCGGTTTGAAGCTGCGGATAAAAGGCTTTTTTTGAACATGTGGATTTGCCAGAAGTGCAATGCAAAGAACCGCTCAACTGAGGGAAAAAAGCCATATAAGTGCAGAAAGTGCGGCGCAAAAAGGTTCCGCTTAAAGAACAAGGCAAAGAAGGGCGGAACCGCCAAATAAGGATAACGCGTTTTTCTTTTTTTCTTTCCAATTATTGTGCATGCAAAAGGCAGTCATTGTCTGCAACGGCAGCCTGAACACCAAGTTCCTTTACTCGCACCTGGACAAAGGGTCATTTTTGATTGCGGCCGACGGCGGTGCAAACAAGCTGGTGAAAACAGGCTTTTACCCAAAAGTGATTATTGGGGACATGGATTCAATCACAAAGGCCGCGCAAAAAAAATTCAAAAACGCGCAGTTCATCAGGTTCCCGCGAGAAAAAGACCAGATAGACCTGGAGCTTGCAATAAATTTTTGCGTTGAAAAAAAATTCAAAGAAATACTTATTCTTGGCGCGGTAGGGAGCCGCGCGGACATGAACCTCACGAACGTTTTTTTGCTTTCACAGCTACCAAAAAGCGTCAAGGCAAAAATCGTACACGAAAACCAGGAAATTTTTTTGCTTTCAAAAAAAACAGAAATCGAGGGGGTGCCGGGAGAAAAGGTTTCATTTTTTCCGGTAAAAGGGGATGTTTTGGGCCTGGCGCTTTCGGGCGCAAAGTATGAACTGAAAAACTACAACCTACGCTTTGGAATAGGAATTGGCTTGTCAAACGAGTTTAAAAGCAAAAAAATAAAAGTATCGTTCAAAGACGGAATTCTTGTGTGCGTGCATTTCAGAAACTGGCTGTGATTTAAAACGGTATCCAAAACAAATTTCATGTGAAACATGCATGAAAAAAATTTTTGCATTCTTTTTGCTTGCATTTTTTGTGCTTGGCTGTGTACAGCAGCATGGCAACAGCAAGCCTGTGCTGACGGTTTACACTTACGATTCAATGGTTTCAGAGTATGGGCTTGGCCCAAAAGTTGTCCCGCAGTTTGAGCAAAAGTGTGGCTGCACGGTAAACATGGTTTCAAAGGGCGATGCGGGGCAGCTTCTCTCTGCGCTTGTGCTTGAAAAAAGCAGCCCGAAAGCAGATTTGGTAATCGGCCTTGACAACACCCTTTACGCAAAAGCAGTGAACTCGGGCGTTTTGGAAAAGTTTGCCCCAAAAAACATTTCGCTTGTCCCGCAAAACCTGCGCCTAGACTCGGAGGGCTACCTGACTTCATTTGATTACGGCTACATTGCGTTTGTTTACGATAGAGAAAAAATTTCCCAAAAAATTGACGGCTTTGGTTCCCTTTTGTCGCCGGAACTATCTAAAAAAATCGTGATAGAGAACCCAAACACTTCTTCGCCGGGGATGGCTTTGCTGCTTTGGTCTGTGAAATTGTTTGGCGACCCGGGCTACAAAGAGTTCTGGAAAAAATTAAAGCCAAACATTTTGACGGTGACCGAAGGCTGGAGCCAAGCAGCCGGAATGTTTGAGGCAGGAGAAGCGCCAATTTACCTGAGTTATGCCACCTCGCCCGCATATTATGCGGGGGAAGAAAACAAGCAAAACTTTGTTGGCGCAAAATTTCGCGAAGGGCACTATATCCAAATCGAGGGAATGGGAATAGTGA
>CAYIER010000070.1:0-5677 GCA_964362395.1 uncultured archaeon | reverse complement strand
AGACCAACTGGAGGATTGGTTTGAAGACATTTCAGAGGAAAGGAAAGCAGAAATATTCCAGCAATACAAAAAACAACAGCCAAAGGAAAGAAAAAAATTCATCGACAGCCTGCCAAGCCAGGAATCAAATGAAATCAGCAACAGGACGCTTGACCAGTTTTTGGATGACCTTGCCGCACAACTGCACGGGTTTGTTGGAGCAGACCTTGAAGCGCTTGCAAAAGAGGCCGCAATGAAAGCACTCAGAAGGTACCTGCCAAGATTCAATTTGGAAGAAGAAACAATCCCCCCGGAAGTGCTTGAAGAACTTGAAGTCAACAAAGCAGACTTCACTGAAGCGCTAAAAGACGTGCAGCCATCGGCGCTTCGGGAAGTTACAATCGAAGTACCAAACGTAAAATGGAGCGACATAGGCGGCCTTGACGACATAAAAAAAGAACTAAAACAGGCAGTGGAGTGGCCGCTCAAAAACGCCGAGCAATTCAAAAAACTCGGGATAACCCCGCCGCGCGGAGTGCTGCTTTACGGCCCGCCAGGGACAGGAAAAACACTGCTTGCAAAAGCGGTTGCAACGGAGAGCGAGGCAAACTTCATTTCAGTAAAAGGCCCGCAACTGATTTCAATGTGGGTCGGCGAAAGCCTGCCATTTGAAGAAGAACTGCTTGTTTTTGACGGAAAAAAAATATTCCGCGAACAAATAGGGAAGATAGTTGAAGAAAAAAAGAAATTAAAAGTGGTAACGTTTGATTCCGACGGAAGAGTCATTTTTGCAGACATAACGGAGTACATAAAGCACCCGCTAAACGGAAAAATGTTTGAACTGACAACAAAAACCGGAAGAAAAATCAGAATAACAGACAAGCACTCTATTTTTGGATTAAAAGAACTGGAAATAGAGCCAGTAACAGTTTACGGCTTGGCGGAAGGCAAAAGCGTGATAGCAGTGCCTTCAAGGATACCAAATATTTCAGACGGAATAAAGGAAATTAATTTATTTGAAGCATTATACTCCAATGAAAAGGTAATGATACAAAATGTGGGCACAGAAATAAAAGACGCCATAAACAAAGCTGGCGCAGAAAAAGTTTCAAAAACACTTTGCGTTCAAAAAAAATATTTGCATGACATTACAAGCAAAAACTTGCCGATAAAAGCAAAAGCATTTTTCGAGTTATCAATGGAATTAGGGGTAAAACCAGATTTTTCAAAAACAAAAATCGGAATCAAGGGCGCAAGAAATTATATCGGCACAATTCTCCCCTTAACTGGAGATTTATTCAGGCTTATCGGCCAATGGGTTGCAGAAGGCGACTTTGGCTCAAAAGTCACAAGAATCCACGCATTCAACGAAGAAATCAGGGCAGACATAGCCAATACGATAAAAAAGCTTGGATTAGGAAACGTGTCAGAATATGAAACAAGCATTGTAATCAATTCTTACATTTTTGCCGAAATTTTAAGGGAAGTGTTTGGATTAAAAGCAGGCGCATTCAACAAAACCGCGCCACAGATGCTCCTAACAAGCAGCACAGAAAATGCAGCACAATTCCTGAAAGGCTATTTCAGCGGAGACGGAACTATAACAAAAACTGAAAGGACTTATTACATCGAGGCGACAACAGTCAGCAAAGAACTATCAAATGATTTAATGTACTTGCTGCTCAAATTCGGGATTGTTGCAAACTGCAAGCAAAAAAAAGAATGGACAGGCAGCATATCCTACAGGGTGCAAATTCACGGAGTGGACAATTTCAGAAAATTTGAACAAATTGGGTTCATTGACACAAAAAGGAACGGAAAAATTTCGCAAAGCATTGCTGAAAAAAAATGGGAAAGAAGCAACCTAATCCCAATGAACGAAAAAATCAAAAACATCCTTGATATGGCATTCGGCAGCTACCCGAACAACAATTTTGTTGGCACAAAAAAAATAAGGCAGGCACTCCAGATGATTGATTTGCAAAAAACAAAATTCAATTCGTTATGGAAACTCATTGAAGCAGACATCTACTGGGACATTGTTCAAAAAATCGAACAAATAGATTACGAAGGAGACGTTTACGACATTTCAATTGAGCCTTGCCAGAATTTTTTGGCGGGCTTTGGAGGAATTTTTGCCCACAACAGCGCACGGGGAATTAGGAAAATCTTCCAGCGCGCACGGCAAGTAAGCCCGACAATAATTTTCTTTGACGAAATAGACGCAATCGCTTCAAACAGAGGCATGCATATGGACTCTGGAAACTCAGAACAAGTAGTGAACCAGCTACTGACAGAACTTGACGGGATAGAAAGCCTCAAGGACGTGGTGTTCATTGCGGCCACAAACAGGCCGGACATGCTTGACCCAGCGCTGTTGCGGCCCGGAAGAATTGACAAGATGATAAGGATAGGCGCGCCAGATGAAAAAACACGCATTTCAATACTAAAAGTGCAGTCAAAAAACATGCAGCTGGATGGCGAGGTTTCCATTGAAGAAATCGCAAAAAAAACAGAAGGCTACACGGGGGCAGACCTTGAGGGAATGCTGCGCGAGGCAGCCCTCATAAGCCTGGAACGCAACAAAATGAAGGCAGAAAGCGTGAAAAACCAGGACATAGAAGCAGCCATGCAAAAAATCAGGCCAACAATGACCAAAGAAGTAACAGACGCATACGAGCAATTCAAAGAAGGACAAGGAATGCTCAAGCCATCATATGTGCGCTGATTCAAAAAACAAAAAGAACCACTATCGCCAGCGGGACAAAAAATATTCCCCAAATAGCCGGGTTCCATGCAAAGACTTTTGACCCGTCAAGCGGAAAAACCGGCAGCAGGTTAAATGCCGCAAGAAAAATGTTGATGAATGCAACGTTGAAAAAAACTTTTGGAAAAAAACCTGAAAATGCAAACGCCAAAAACGCCAGCGCAAGAATTATGTTTGCCGCAGGGCCTGCCAAAGAAATGATTCCGTTTTGTTTTCTTGAAATTTCTTTCCCATAAATATAAACTGCGCCAGGGGCAGCAAACAAAAAATTCCCAAAAGTGATTAGCGGCAAAACAATTGCAAGTATCAGGCCCAAATTCCAGTACCGAAACTCCGCCTTTGCGCCGTAATGGATTGCAACATATTTGTGCGCAAGCTCGTGCAAAACAAAGCCCGTCCCAACGCCAATGGCAGCAACCGGAAGCACGCTCAAAAAAGAGCCAAAATTCAAAAATTTTTCACTTAAAACCAGGGCAAAAGCCAGTGTAATTGTCACCCAGCTGATAAAAAGCCCGGTTGTCTCATTTTCCGCAAAAAAATTTTTCCTTGAAACCACAAAAACCACAGAGAAATAATTTCTTTACAAAAACATTAAAAAGCAAAACCTAAAAAAACACCAAATATTTCGTTAATTGACGAAATATTTAATAGGTTTTTGCACTATTGTTTTTTTTGGTAAAATGAACAAAAAAGGCTTTTTTTCGCTGATTTTGCTGCTTTTTTTCATAATTCTCTCGCTTAAAACCGCAAAACTTGAACAGGCGTTTTCAAACCAGACAAAAGAAACACAAAAAACGCTCCTAGACATTGAAAAAAGCAGTTACTTGCGGGCAGAACTTGAAACAAACTTTGATTTCACCGCAAGGCAGTCAATGCTCATCGGGGCACTCACAAGCGCAGATTCGGAACTGCTAAAAGAATTCACGGCCAAGCAAATAGCAATTTTTGCAGAAAAAGAAACAGAACTGCGCCAAGGCGAACTCGAATTTTCATTTTTTAATAAAACCACAATGGAAAAAACGCATTTCTCAGATGAAAAAATGAAACAACTGGTTGCAATCCATTCGAAATTACGCGAAAATTTTTTCGACCACGAGTTTTCCTACACCGGAGGGCAGGAAAAGGGAACACTGTTTGGCGCAGAAATTAAAACAGGCAATTATACGCAGCATTTTTTTATAACACCAGGATATTCCGTAAAAGAGATTTCAATTTTGGAGAATTGAAAAATGATCGCAATTAAAGCAGCAATTTACATTGCAATGATTTTTGCGCTCACAGCGATTATTGCAGGCGCGTTTTTGGCCGCCGGCACAAGGCTTGAACTCTCACTGGAAGAACTTCGTGCAAAAATGGATGCAGCAGAATGCGCACAAATAATAAATTCTTTTTATGCAAACAGCGGAGGAAAAATAAAAAATTTTGACGCAAGCTGCAGGATAAGCGAAGAGCAGACAGTCTTAGCAATATTTGGCAGCGCAGAAAAATCCGAATTTATCTTAAACACAAACTCCAAAACAACCGCCGAAAAAAGCTCCTTCAAAATTGAAGTGAAAGCAAGAGGCCACTATGAAAACCAGTAAAGGAATTGCTTTTGCAGCGGATTTTTTAACTGCCACAATGCTGCTGTTCTGCTGCACACTGGTCATTTTTGCACACATAAACAATTCGGTTGAAAAAATTTCAACGGATTACAAAAAAATGAGGCTGGCAGAAAATGGGGTTTTCCTGATGGATTCACTGGTAAAAAACAATGACGAAAACAACCCGCTCATGGGCTCCGCATATTTTAACGGCAGGCTAAAGCGGGTTGAGCAAAATGTGGTTGACATTGGGTTATTGAAAAAAACAGGCGAAAAAAGCGAACAGCAGCAATTTAACGGATTTTTTGTAAAAAGCATTTCTTTCCAGCCAAAAGGAAAAGACCCGCAAATAATTTTTGAAAAAATGCAACACAGCACGTGTATCGGAATAGAAAGGTTTGCAATTTTAAAAGACGGTTTTTCGCAAGAGAAAGGGAAAATAACGGCAGTGGTGTGCAATGAAAAATGATGGGTTTTATTTTTCACTTGACGCCGCATTGTCACTTGCACTCATAACAATTATTTTCCTTGCGCCCACACAGCAAGCAGATAACAGCATGAAAGACCTGCTTTTGCAGCAGAAGATGCACGACCTGTTGATTGTCTGGGCAAGGCAGAGAGATTTTTCGAAACAAGAACTAAAAAGCGATTTTGAATTCGTGTTCCCAAATAAAAGCGGGGCAATTACTGCAAACGGGCAGGAAATAGAAGTGCAAACCCAATTCGGGCAGACACGCAGCAAAATCACCGAAACAATAAATTACGTAGGCGACGACCTGCGATTTAAGCAAATAAGATTAACCATTTTTGATTAAAACAAAATCCCCATCCCGCAAAAGCAGCACTTTTCTGCCCCTCTTTATTACAGCCGCAGTGATTTTTGGCTTTAGCGCAGGAAAAAAACCGACTGTTTTTTTCTGGCTTAGGCTTTTGTTTTCAGCCTGCACAAAAATCTGGCCGCCGCCAAAAAAAAATGCCCACTCGGTTTGCGGCTTTGCATCCATTTCAATCTGTGAACCGCTTGAAAGCAGGCTTAAATAATTGATGTTTTTTTCAAGCTCACCCAAGAAAAGAACGGCGTTTTTTGCGTCAACCGCAAACAGCGCTGACTGGAAAAGCATTGCAGCCGCGGAAAGCACAACCGCAAAAACTGCCAAAAGCACTGCAGACAAAAACAAGTACTCAATGCTTAATTGGCCGCGGGTTTGCCGACAAATTTTTTGGCTCATAAGTTTTTAATCAAGTCCACTACCTTGTCGGTTTTTTTGTCAAGGACATCCTTCCCCGTGTTTGCAGTCTGGATGATGTTTGCAAGGATTAAGGAAACAATCCCAAGAATTGCGGCAAG
>CAYIER010000069.1:0-5691 GCA_964362395.1 uncultured archaeon | reverse complement strand
TTTCGGGGTGATAAAGTTCTGGCCAAAGCCAAAAAATTATCTTCACTATTATAGTGCAACCCAGTATTTAGGGCTGTCTTCTTTGGAATCCTAACCGCGAAACGCTTAAAAATACTTCAACCCTAATTATAGACAATTGACGAAGTGATGGGTGGCTGGGTTTGGATAGTGTTTTGGGCTGGAAACTGCAGAATCCTGCAAAAAAAGAGATTAACAAGGTGTTGCGGCAGGGCAAGCATCTTTCGGTTGTCGAGGCAAAAAACCTTGAAAAATATTATTTGCTCGAATATTTCCCGCAATTATCAGGACAAGAAGAGGTGCTTTTGAAAAATATTTTCGACGCCTTTTTGGACAGCAAAAAAGAAGAAAAAAGCCAGAAAGGAATTTTGCAGACAATGCATGATTATTGTGAAAACAACCTCGTTGAGCTGGATGAAAACCAGCAAAAATACATTGCAAAAATCCTTGAATTGATGGTGTTTGAATTCGGGCCGATTTCGTGTTTTCTTAAAGACCCGTTGATTGAAGAAATTTCAGTAATCGGCATTGGCGGGCAAAAGCCCGTGTACGTGTATGAGAAAAACTTGAACCACGAGTTCAACTTACGAAAAAAATAAACTGGGCAAGCCATAAAAAAACTTGGAGTGGCCTAAGTTTTGGCAATTATGTGTAGTTTTTCCAAAAGATATGTTTTTATTGTTTAAGAGCCACACATTTATCAGTTGATAAACTGTGCAGAAGACCATTCAATTAACCAATTGGAACCGCTCGCCAACGTTAAATACGGTTTTGATGGCGGAAAAAGTGCTAAAAGAAATGAATGAAAGCATCATTTCTATTGCTGAACTTAAGCGCCGGCTCCCAAAACAGGTAAACCATTATACTCTCAAAAAAATTCTGGCATACCTTGAAGAAAGCAACAAAATAGCGTGGACTGCAAAAGGAATTTCCTGGATTCAAAACCCAAACAATAATTTGCGAAAAGCGATAGCCAAGGGCCTTGAATTATGAAACCCGTAAAAATCGTGCTTTCACCAGAAGCCGAAGAAATATACAAATACTTGAATCAAGAGGCAGCGCATTCCAAAACCGAGCAAAGCATCCTGAATTCAGTTAACAAGAAAAAAGAACTCATCAAAGCTAATCCGCATTACGGAGAACCAATCTCCAAAGACAAAATCCCCCAAGAATTCAGGCAAAAATACGGCATCAACAATTTATTCTGGGTTGAATTATCAAACCGCTGGAGAATGCTTTACAGCCTCACCAACGACGAAAACCAAATAGAAATAATCGCATTCATTCTCGACATCACAGACCACAAAAAATACGACAAAAAATTCGGGTACAAATGAATTTAATCGACTAACGATGTTTTCCTGGCTTAACTGGAAACCCCTGTCAGCAAGATTGTCCAAAAAGGTATCAGCCTTTTTCAGGAGGTCCGCAGAAACCTCGTCTTCTACGCTCATGAGAATTACTGCAAGGCATCAAAAGTTGCGAATTTAAATAGGTTTGGGTTGGATTTAGGGCAGTGGAGTTAATCTTAAATAAAAAGAAACACTTCTATTTTCAGTGAACTCATGCCAGCAAGAAAACCCGTTCAAAAACCTATTGGCAGAAGAAGCGGTACTGACAGAAGAATAAAACAAGTTGAGCCAACATTAATGGGCGTGAATCCAGTTACTGGCGACAGAAATGTTGAAATGTATTTGAGAAAAACAAAAAGAGGTTTGCAATTAAAAGCCAATGCGCGTGCTGGCAAAGAAAGAAGAATTGGTTCTGTTGATAGACGAGTTGGATTAGCAGACCGCAAAGTGGGGCAAGAAAGAAGAAGCGGACAAGACAGAAGAAAAATTGATTTTGGAGAAAGGCCTAAACTTGTAACAACCGGAAAACATAGCTGGACAGCACAAGAGCGTCTTAAACGCATAACTATGACAAGAAAACAATTTGAAACATTAAATGAGCCAAAGCCAAAAGATGCAAAGAGAGGATTAGCCACTGCAGAGTTTGAACAAACTGTAAACTTCAAAAATAGGCGAGACCCAAAATATCAATATTGGCCAAACGACAGACGACAACAGCAACCAGTTACTGGACGGCGCCTGTCAAAGGGTCGTCGTGCAACTGACAAAAAATAATTACGAAAGCACAAGCAAAACTTTTTTCACGATTTTTTCTGCCCCAAGATTCCTGAATTTTAACGCAAGCCTTCCGCGGATTATTGGCGCCTGCAGTTCTTCATCGTTTGCAGAAATTGTGGTTTCCTATAAACCCAGTTTTTGGATTTTTTTACAAGTACCAAAAGTGCGAAACGCTTAAAAATACTTCAACCCTAATTATAGACAATTGACGAAGTGATGGGTGGCTGGGTTTGGATAGTGTTTTGGGCTGGAAACTGCAGAATCCTGCAAAAAAAGAGATTAACAAGGTGTTGCGGCAGGGCAAGCATCTTTCGGTTGTCGAGGCAAAAAACCTTGAAAAATATTATTTGCTCGAATATTTCCCGCAATTATCAGGACAAGAAGAGGTGCTTTTGAAAAATATTTTCGACGCCTTTTTGGACAGCAAAAAAGAAGAAAAAAGCCAGAAAGGAATTTTGCAGACAATGCATGATTATTGTGAAAACAACCTCGTTGAGCTGGATGAAAACCAGCAAAAATACATTGCAAAAATCCTTGAATTGATGGTGTTTGAATTCGGGCCGATTTCGTGTTTTCTTAAAGACCCGTTGATTGAAGAAATTTCAGTAATCGGCATTGGCGGGCAAAAGCCCGTGTACGTGTATGAGAAGAATTTTGGGTGGCTTAAATCAAACCTTTTTTTTCTGGATGAGCAGGCGGTCAAAAATCTTGCAAACAGGATGGGGCGCGCTGTGGGCAGGCACCTTAGCCTGCAGAACCCAAACCTGAACGCGTTTTTGCCTGATGGGAGCCGCATTAATGCCTGCATTGACCCCGTTGCGCTTGAACCGGTTTTAACCATCAGAAAGTTTAAGGAACAGCCGTTTACCCCAATTGAACTTGTTGAAAATAACACGATTTCCGCGCGCGCCGTTGCCTTTTTGTGGCTTGCTCTGCAGACGGACTGTTCAGTGCTTGTGTGCGGGAACACGGGCAGTGGGAAGACAACCACGCTAAACGCGCTTTTTTGCCTGATTCCAAAGGACGAGCGGATTGTTGTGACCGAGGAAACCCCTGAAATCAGCCTTGTACAGGAGCACGTCGTGAACCTTAAAACTGTTGAAAACATTGGGGTAAAAATGAGTGACCTGATTGTGAACACTTTTCGGATGCGCCCTGACAGGATAATTGTAGGGGAAATGCGTGACAGCGAGGAAGTGAACGCCTTTGTCAACACCCTTTTGGCAGGGCAGGCAAAGGGCTCGTATGCCACTTTTCATGCAAAAAGCGCGCAAGAGGCGGTTTTGCGCCTGAAAAAACTTGGCGTGCTTGAGGTTGACATTTCTTCGATTGACCTTGTGATTGTGCAAAAGAGGTGGAACAGGATCGATGCGACAAAAAATTTTAAAAAAGAAATCAGGCGTGTCACCGAAATTGCGGAGGTTGAAAATGACAACGGCAATGTTTCACTGAATTTTCTTTTCCAGTACGACTGGAAAAAGGATTTTCTGATTGAAAAAAACAGGAGCAAAAAAGTTTTGGAAAAAATTTGCCGGACTTTTGGCTTTGAGGAAAAAGAAGTCGGTGCGCTTTTGAAAAAAAGGGAAAAGGCAATCACCGCGCTTTTTGGAAAAGATTTGTCTGTAAAGGAATTTTTTGGGCTGATAAACAATGCGGGCGTTTGAAGAAAAATTTGCGGGAAAAATTGCCGGAATGAAAAAGCGGCTTGGGGTGGAGCTGGCGCTTGCAGGAATCCATGTGCCGGCGGAAAAATACCTTGAGGACTCGGTAAAGTGGTCTGTGGTTTTGGGAATTTTTTTCTGGGTTGTTTTCGCGCTGGCATTTGAAAACCTTTTTTTTGGCTTAGTTGTTTTTGCCGCTTTTTTTGCGGCTGCATTGCTTTTTTGTGCGTATTTTCCCATGCTTTTGAAAAAAAGAAATGCACAGATTGTTGAAAAGGAGCTGCCGTTTGCCCTGATGAATTTAAGCATTGAATTAAGCTGTGAGAACCGTTTTGAAAAAGCCCTCAAAAGCGTGGCGGAAAAAAACCCAAACGAAGTGGGGAAAGAGCTTGGGATTGCTTTGAAAGAAATAAACGGGGGCGGCGCATCGGTGCAACAGGCACTGCTCAACATTTGTTCAAGGAACGACTCCGAGCCCCTAAAAAGGGGGATAATGCGGGTAATAACCATTTACGAGCAGGGAGGCTCCCGCAAAGCCAAAGGGCATGCGGTAAGGGGCATTGCAAGGGAAGAGCTTGCAGTGCAGCGGGCCAAAAGCAAGGAGTTTTCACAAAAGCTTGTGCTGTTTTCCATGTTGTTCATTGTTGTTTCCGCGGTTTTTCCCGCGCTGTTCCAGGCATTTGTGATTGTCGGTTCGAGTTTCATGCAGCTTGATTTTTTGCCGGTTCACATGCTGCTGATTGTCACAGTTTTGTTCCCATTGATTGACCTTGCGGCACTGTTTTTTATCAGGAGCATGACGCCGCATTTTTTGAGGTGAAGAAAGTGATTGCCGAATATTTTTTTGATTCAAAGAAAATAAAAAACTTTGAAAACGTGCTGCGGCAAAACAATTACAAAAAAGATTTTGCGGGGTTTTTAAGGGAAAGCACTGCAATCGGGGCATTGTTTTTTGTGGCAGGCATTGCCGTGTTGGCCCTCACAAAAACAGGCTCCGCCTACATGATTGTTTTGGCGTTTTTGTGTTTTGCAGTTGGTTTTTTTGCAAATTTTTTTGTTCAATATTACCTGTTTGATTTGCGGAAAAGAAAAATCGAAAAATTTGTGCCGGACCTGCTGCTTTTAGCGTCAGTTTTTCCGAGGGGGACAAATCTTGAAAAAATAATTTCCCATTTTGCAAAAACCAATTACGCGGTTCTCTCCGGGGAATTTGAAAAATGCAGGGTTGAAATCTTGAAGGGGAACTCTCCGGTTTTGGCTCTTGAAAGCATGAAAAAACGCAATGGTTCAAAGGTCCTTGGCCGTGCAATTGATTTGATTGTCAGCGGGATAAATTCCGGTTCGGATGCCGCGGTCGTTTTTAAGGAAACTGCGGCCGACCTGCTTGAAACTGCTTCAATTCTTCGCGAGCGTTCCGCTTCGCTGACCATTGAAAAATATACCCTGCTTTTTGCAGGCGGGATAATTGTGCCTGCAATCCTTGGAGTGCTGATTGGGATAGTGTCAGGGCTTGACTTTGCCGCTTTAAGCGAAATCGGGGTCGGGCTGCCGGTGGCACAGAGAAAAGCACTCATTGATGCGGCGCTGTTTGCAAGCCCAGTTTATCTGGCGGAGTATTCAGTTATTGCGTCCTTTTTTGTCGCGTTTCAGGAGGGCGACCTGAAAAAGGGGGCAATTTATTCGCTGTTTCTAGTTCCCGCAAGCCTTGCTGTGTATTTTTTTGTGCCGGGATTTTTTTAACCGGTTTTTTTTCGAAAAAAACGGCTGTCTCCCAACCGCAAAATCAATTAATGCTTTCGCGCCATCTGACGATGGCGCTAGTCCTGCTGCAAGCGGGACAAATTCACCGCCGGAATTTGCCGACGGTTGACACGCCAGACGTG
>CAYIER010000068.1:0-5734 GCA_964362395.1 uncultured archaeon | reverse complement strand
ATTTTGCCTCAAACAAGGGCATTCCTTTCGTTATAGTGCTTGGAGAAAACGAGTTTAAAAAAAAGGAGTTTTCGCTCAAAAACATGAAAACAGGAAAAGAGGAAAAATTCCGATTTGGCGAACTGGAAAAACTGAAAAAAGCGGTTAGCAAGCCAATTTAACCTTTTTCCAAGACGAATTAGTTATTGTTTTCCGCCTCTGTGGCTCAGTGGTAGAGTACGTCCTTGGTATCTGACAGGAAAGACAAATAGGACGTGGTCGCGAGTTCAATTCTCGCCAGAGGCTTTAATTTAAACAGTTAATTTTTGCCAAAATCCTTTGCAAAACCAAATGTTATTAAGTTTTGGGAAACACTATTTTTTTGATGCAAAAAGCCGTTCTTTTATTGGGTGCGCTCGTGTTTCTTTTTGGCTGCACTGCTTCCCCACAGGGCCTGCTTTATTATGAAATTGTACTTGAAAAAAGCGGCTGCAAGCCGTATTGTTCTTTGGAATACATTGTTCTTTCAAACGGCTTGGTGATGAAAAAACAGTCCAATTCACAGACTGTGATTGAGAACACGATTGAAATTGTTAAAACAACTCCGGAAAAAGCTGCGCAAGCGATAAAATTTGCGCAAGACAATTTGAGCGAGCAAAAATTTGACAAGTGCAACAGCTGTGACCAGTTCGTTTTTTTTACCAACAAAAAACCAGATTTGTTCATGTTCGTTTCAAGGCAGGAAGAGGCGCCAGATTTTTTAAATAAAATATTTGAAAATTCACAAAATTTGTTTTCCGGCGGCGAAAAAGTCGAGCAGTTTTTTGTGCAGTTTGTTTTCAAAAAAATCGGAAAAAACGCGGTTGATTACCATTTTTACCCGGACGGCTCTGTGGTGAAAGAAACATATGTTGGCAGCAGCCAGGAACTTGCAGGCGCGGATGCTTTTATGCTGAACGGGCAACAGCTTGGGTTTTTGAAGTCACAAATTACAGGCGGCCTGTTTGATTCAAAAAGCGGGCTTGAAAACTGCCAAAAAAACGGCCTAGAGTATGGGTATCTGGAAGTTTTAAGGGATGGCGAGTATATTTTTGAATGGACGTGCGGCACACGCGCCTCAAAAGTCGACACTGTGTTTAACGAATATTTAAGGGAGTTTGGCTGAAGTGGAAAGCAAAATTTTTTTGGCTTTGTTCATTGTTTTTTTGGTGTCGTTTGCAAAAGCAATCGTGATTGTCCCGCCAACTATTTATTTTGCCACCATTTCGGTTGCAACCTTTGCCGCAAACGCTTTTATCGGGCTGCTTGCATGGATTGCGCTTTCCGGGCTTTTTAACAAAAAATTTTTTGGAAAAAGGCTTTCAGAAATTTTTTCGCATCTTTTTTCCGCAATAAAAAAAATTTTTATCGCGATTTTTTCAATGCTTGCGGCGGTTTTTGTTGCAAACCCCATTGAAATTTTTTCAATTGTTGAGGGGGCCTTTGTTGCGGCACTGATTTGCGGGGCGCTGTTGTTCCTTTCGAATTATTCTTGCTTTCGGGCGGTTGAAATTGAAAGGAAAAAAAATTTGCTGAAATCGACCGCTGTTTTTTCACTGATTGTCCTTTTATTGTTTGGGGCCAGCGCTTACTCGTCCCTTGAAATAAAAATTTTGGCGCAAGGAAAAGCGCTGCAGGCCGCTTATGGAAATTTTCCAGATTCCATGGTGGATGTGCCAGGCATTGCACAAAAAACCGCGCAAAATCTGCCAGGCGCTCCTTCTGGCGGGGCGCCTCTTGGCAAAGGGCAACAACAGCCCGCAGAGCAAAAGGATGCTGAAACTGGCAAGAAAAGAGTTTTTGCAGGCGAATTGTGGTTTTTCCCGCAAAATAGCGGCGAATGCACGGTGAAAATCGGGAACCAGGATTTCAGTTTTAAGCCACAGTTTAACTGTTATTTTTTGGAGAACGGCGTGCCTTTGCGGGTTTTTTGCCCAATAAAAATTTCCGCAAACGAAGTGAACCAGACAGGAACAGCCGAAGTTGCTGCAAGTGGTTCGTGCACGGACAGTGGGACTGTTGAAATAAACGGCGGCTTTGGGGTTGGGCAAAATTGACCGCACGGGGGCTGGATGAATTTTTACAACAAAGCCCGCTTTTTGCAGGCGAAGTGATTGTTCTTGAGAAAACAGAGAACTCTGAATTGGCGCAGGTGCTTTTGCCCTGCAACACGGGTTTTTTTGAACGCGTTTTTTCCGTAACTGGGCCATACTGGAGCACTTATGCGGAGCTTGGCTTTGGTGAAATCCCGTTTGGCGCAAAATACCTTGCTGCTGTGGATGAAAGGATGTATTTTTGCAAAAACGTTGAAAAACGCTTTTTGTTTTCCTTGGGCCTTGCAAAAAAGTTTTCCTATAAAAATTCGGTGCTGAAGGAAACCGTGGATTTTTCGCTTGACAATTTTTTTTTGCTGCTTTCTTTTCCGTTCAATTTTGCAAAACAGGCCGCATCTGTTGCGCTGGCCTCGATTAGAATCAATGAGGAACTTGAAAAGTTTGAAAAATTTTTTTGGAAAGCACGGGAATTTTGGGAAACGCAAAAAAAACATGGCATTGAAAACCACGAAACTCTTGCAAAGCAGGCACTTTTGGGCGCGGTTGCCGCAATGCGTTTTTCTTTTTACGCTTCGATTGCATATTCGCTTAAAACAAAATTAAGGAATTCAAATGCATGGAAAGAATGTGACCTCGAAATTATGTCAAAAATTCCTGTAGAAAACGAGGAATATTTTTTGGAAAAAATGCAAAACGATTTTGGGTTTTATTCAAAAAACCCGTATGATGTTTCCATTCCGCGGTTTTCTGAAAACCCGCGGATTGCACTGGATTTAAAAGGAACCAAATTCCCGAAAAATCCCGCTGCAAGGTGGAGGGAAAACAGCAAGTTTGCCTGCGCGAGATATTTGGCGGTTTTAAGGAACTGCTTTATTGATTTTGGCAAAAAAACCGGCTTGGGTGAAAAAGTGTTTTTTTTGACGCCAAGCGAGCTAGTTTTGATGCAAAACGATTTGGAAAAAATTGCCTTACAGCGGGAAAAAGAGTCCAATGCAAACACGAATCACGACTTGCCAAAAGCCATTGTGTTTGACGGAAAATGGGACATTGATGCACCGGTTTTGGAAAACGGCAAAAAAGAAATTTTGGGCCTTCCTGCCGGCGGGCAAAGAGTTGCTGTGGGCGAAGCCGTGTTTGTTGAAAAAGAAAAAGACTATTCAAAGGATTTGGCGGGAAAAATTGTTTTTTCAAAAACCCTTTCCCCAAACTTGTGCATCCTTTTTGACAAAATTGCAGGCATTGTAAGCGAAGGCGGCGGGCGGACTGCCCACGCTGCAATCGTTGCGCTCGAACAGGGGCTCCCATGCATTGTGCAGGCAAAAAACATCGGATTGCTAAAAGAGGGGGACAGTGTCCGGGTTGACGGCGTCACCGGCAAAATCGAAAAAATACGCTGACAAAAAACTGCGCTGAAACGAATAAATACTTCTTTTGCCGTATTTTTATCGGATGTTAAAGGACGAGCATATTGAGCAGTTGGTTGTCAAGTACATCAAGAGCGGTGACACGGTTTCGATTGGCACTTCAGGCCTTGGCGAGGCTTTTTTGAAAAAGCTTGCAGTCGCGCTTGCGGCAAAGCACGTTGATTTGGAGAACGTCAAGTTTGTGCCAACCTCCAACAGGCTGGCAGTGGTGGCAAGCCAGCTGCATTTGCCGCTTGTTTCCTTGAATGATTCAGAAATTGACGTTGCAATAGAGTTTGCGGACTCGATTGACTTTGATTTTAATTTCATCAAGCGCGATTCTTTTTCGCTTGTGCGCGACAAGATGATTGCGCAGAGCGCCGGGCTGCTTGTGGTTGTGGCCGACCCAAAAAATTATTCAAAAAAACTATCCGGCCCTATTCCTTTTGAGGTCACGACTTTTGGCTGGAAGAGGACGCTAAACCAGCTTTCAATGTTTGGAAAAGCAAGCCTAGTTGAGGCAAACGGTTCCCCGAAAAAAACAGAGACCGGAAATTTCATTGTGAGTGTCTTTTGTGACCCAATGTATTCTTTTGAAGAAATAGAAATGCATTCAAAGCAGATTCCCGGCGTGCTTGAAACAGGGCTTTTTTTGGGGTACGCCGACAAGATTTTGCTGCACAACAAGCACATAAAGATGGTCAGCCGCCTGAAAGCGGAAAAACGGGTCTGGGCGTGAAACCCTTTTTTTAAAGCTTTCCGAGTGAGAAATTTTTAGCAAAGATTGTGTTCAGTTCAATAGCAACGCATTTTTGATCCAGCAGTATATTTATGTCCCTTTGAAAAAGGGACGACGTATGCGTTGCCAACTGGCGCAAAAGTTGCCGGAGTAGCTTAGCGGCAAAGCACCACACTCATAAAACCCTTGCGGGAGTTTACGCCGCATACCTGCCCCGTCGTTGACGGGGCAATAATATTTGGTTTTGGGTGATGTGGGGATCGGCAGTTCAAATCTGCCCTTCGGCACTCGTTTGCGTCCGAGTGTGCCGCATACGTGTCCCGCCTTTGGCGGGACAATAATATTTAAGCAATGCTGACAGTGCCACTTTAGTGGCACAAAAGCGCCGCCCGATTTTGCGGGCGGTTCAAATCTACCCTTCGGCATCAGCGGCTGGCTCCGCTGGCACGCCATACGTGTCCCGTCTTGCGACGGGACAATAATATTAATCCCCCCCCATTAATTATTCGTCACTTTATTAAAAATTTCGTGAAATCTTTTTTTCATGGCTTTCAAAAAAACGTTGTTTTTTGCTTTGGTTCTGCTTGTTTTTGCGACAGGCTGCGCACAGCAGCAAATCCAGAACAATCCGCCCGCCCAGTCAGGCTCGCAGAACGTTTTTTTTTCGGTGAAAGTTTTTAACGGGACAGAACTGCTTGTTGACAAAAGGATTGCCGTCGAAAAAGGAATAAACGCACTACAAGCGCTAAAACAGGCAACGGAAGTTGAAACGCAAAGCGCGGGCTTTGGCGAGTTTGTCACAATGCTTGCCGGAGTGAAAGCCGACCAAAAAAACTACTGGGCGCTTTACGTTGACGGAAAATATGCCGAAAAAGGAATCGGAGAGTACGTTTTGGACAAAGACACGTCAATTGAGTGGCGGCTGGAGGAAATAAAATAATCGGCATCTCTAGTCAGGCATGAAAAGGATGTAAAATTCTGACAACACCAAAAGCATGGTCATGTACAGGCCGAATTCTGAAAGAATTCCTGAGAATACAGGTATTCCACTGATGTTTAATGAAAGGACTCCAAACCATGCAATCCCCCCAATGACAATGGCTCCTGCCAACCTGTTTATGAAGCCCATTACAGCACCCACAACCCAAGAACCACTGCAATATTGAATAGTATGAAAACTCCCCAAGCAAAAAATTCGTTGACCAAAATCATCCTTGGCTTTAGGTATTTGTTGTGCTCTGCGATTTTTAGCGTTGAAAGTTTTGTAATGTAGTTTACCAGCAATAGCCCACCCACTATGAACACTCCGCCTGAAAGGGCGGTCCAGTCGCTTAAAACCCACAGGTTCAATACAAGGATTACAAAGCACTTGAAGGCTTTTTTTCCTTCAACGAAAAAATATATGAGTGCGTAAAGCGTGAAAAACCAGAATAAATTTGCCAAAAAGAATTCTATGAAAAATCCGAAATCAAGCGCAATTGCCGCATTCAAAACTTCAAAGAACACCATGTTGTTTACCT
>CAYIER010000067.1:0-5892 GCA_964362395.1 uncultured archaeon | reverse complement strand
CGTCGCCGACTCTCCCAACCCGTGCCTCGTGCGTGATTGCGGCTGTCGGCTCATCGATTTCAATTGTCGGGTAAGTGTCGCTTCGCGAATCCTTGTCAAGAAGCAGCGCGTCGCAGACCACATTGCTTTTGGCATTTTTGCAGCCCTTTGCGACCTTTAAAAGCCCGCGATAGCTTGCGCGCCCGCCCTCCTTGCTGATGCTCTTGCTTGTAATTGTGCTAGTGGTGTTTGACGCAAGGTGAACAGCCTTTGCGCCCGCATCCTGGTGCTGC
This sequence comes from uncultured archaeon, assembly GCA_964362395.1. GTDB lineage: Archaea > Iainarchaeota > Iainarchaeia > Iainarchaeales > GW2011-AR10 > JACPKT01. Next base: position 5,620 of record CAYIER010000067.1, on the reverse strand, counting down.
CCTTTTCCAGACAGTGCAACGCTTAAAATTTCAGCCTTTGAGCCCTCGCCCTTGAGGTAAATTGATGGATATTTCATGGTGATGCGGCTATTGTGGACAATGAATCCTTGAGACACGAAATTTCCAGTGCCTGCCACTTCAATGTCCCAAGTTGGAACACTTTCCACTGATGGATTGGATACATTAACTGGCATAATTTCCACATCCGTGCTTAAATTGATTGTGGAGCGCCCAACTTTTCGTTTGGTTTGCTTTATTCGCTTCGGTTGGTTTTTCGTTTTTTCAAACAACATATTGCTGAGGAAACCAAAGAACCGCTGGTCGGCATTAAAGCTTAACCTGTAAGATCCATGGGCCATGCATTTTACGCCCATAATAGTCACTGTTTTAGGTTCGCTAAACTCAGTGTAAACCCTCGGTGTAATTCCTAATGTAACTAAAAGCGAGGCAACGTCTTCAAGCAATGCCAGGTTAACTGATTTAATGCAAAAATTGCGCTTGTTATGATAACCATCTGCATCAATATAGCCTGCAATGAATGCTAATCGTTGTGATTCTGGCAGAGACCACGCCCATTTTGGAACACGTTTGTCTTTGGCTTTCCCTTCAAATCCATTGATGTGCAAGAATTCAGCCAGTTCCTTGCTGTTCCAAGCCAAGTGATATCCATCTGTGCGCTCTGTTGGTTTTGCATCAATAAGCAAAGTCATTGTTTGCATTAATTTGGTGCGTGCACGGTCTTTTCGCGGTGTGGAGAACCCGACTTTTGCAAAGCGAACTACGCCCTCTGTCTTTCCTTGTTTGATTTCTATATTCCCATCACCAATCCAATATCCAAAGAGCCACATAATATCCTCATTTGTAAACTCTACATTGTGCATTTTGGATTCACGCTGCCTTGTCATAACAAGGCCAGCAGCGTATTGGTTCATCGATTCAAACTCAGTAACTAGATTTGGAGCCGCCAAAGGAAATGGCTGGCCGTAATCAATTGAAGTGCACGGAATAATTGCTTCTTTCAATTGGTTCGCACGGACATAACCTAATTTATATCTGCCAAGCTTTCTTGGCGCACTGCTGTTATAAAAAAAAGAATAAAATGGGTGGTTTGCCGTTGCTTCCAGCTTGCGTTCACCAACCGACACAGTGTGGACTTTCTGATGGCCAGAAAATCTTTTGGCAATCACGGGTTGAAAACAAAATTTGCCATTGTGCTCGTCAAACGATAAAACTTTTTCTCCAACTTCAAGGGATTCAATGGTTTTTATCCCATCGGGTGTAGTTACTGCGGACCCTTCAGCCAGGCAGCCCAAATTTCCGTCTACCCAAATCACTTTTGAATTGCGGTATGCATGCGCGCGCTTTGTGACAAGATTGTAAATGTTGTTTGACCAGTTCTGGATTGTGGTGTAACGCACTGTTGCATCATCCTTTGCAATCACCTCAACAACCGCCGAATGGAGTGAATTAGAGCTGTATGTTGGGGCAGTGCAATTGTGGACTGCAACCCCGTTTGCGGTATAGCTTTCATCATCCCTTACTCCGAAATTGTAAACCGACAAATTGTGCACACTGCTTTTTTCAATTTTTTTAATCGGCGCGTACATATAATCATCGTCAATGTGAAACATTGTTGCCCTTTTTTTGTTGTTCATTTTAGTTTGGATATCAACCCCAACAATCCTTCCAAAATTTTTCAAGTATTGTCCGCCAATCACAACTACATACATTGTTTTTCTTGGAGTTTTTCTCTTTTGGAGATTAATGGAGCATGCAATGTGCAGGCGCAACAAAATCTCGCGCACTTGTTTTGCAAGTTTTTTGCTTGTTGTATTTATTCTAAATAATTCTTTTGTTCCCCATGCGTATTTTTTGCAGAAATAATTTCCATCGCCAAAATACAGCGATTTTATCAACTCCGCCTGTTTTTGTGGCGTTTCAAGCATCATCCATTCTGGTATTTCTTTATTGCCGCTTCCTTTTCCAAAATGCTCAAACACCCTTGTTACTTTTGCATTTGAAACAACAATTGAAACGCAATTGTTTTTTTTGTGCACTGGTTCATAAAATTTTTCTATCCCAAAAACTTTTGAAAAAAGTTCTTTTGTTTCCTGAATAAATTCAGTTTCATGGGTTCCAAAAGAAATTGAGGTGTAAAACCCGTTGCTTGTGCTGCCTTCTGCCAAAAAATACCCTGCAAGGCTGAAAAAGTTTTTATCAGCCCTTATTTTTTGTTTTGTTTTAACAAATTGCCCTTGTGAATTGCCATGCAAAATTTCAAATTCGTGGTACTTGCTTGAGGCAACCTTTTGATTTATTGGGATTGCAACGTAATCAGAGTTTTTCAGATTTTTTGCCTCCGTCCACTCCGCTTTCCACTCCTTATTTCTTTCATTTGGCAAGCTTCTTTTGATTGCATAAAATGGGTGCTCCTGTGTTGCTTCAATCAAAGTTGAAGTGTCCCCGTAAACACTTATTTTATATAAGTCTCCAGAATAAGGCCTGACTTGTGTAAAATAAACTTCTTTAAATTCGCCTTCATGTGTCAAAACATTGTCGTTTTTTTGCACTTCTTCAATTGGCTTCATTCCATTTTCAGTGCGGATTTCAGTCCCTTCTGTAAAGCAGCCCTCGATGTAATGCACCTGCGACCCTTTATCTGCAATTATCAGTGTCCTTTCAAACTGCCCCATGTTCTGTGCATTGATCCGAAAATACGCCTGCAGCGGAATGTCCACCTTTACATTTGGCGGCACATAAACAAACGACCCACCACTCCAAACCGCGCTGTTTAGCGCGGCAAACTTGTTGTCCCTTGAAGGAATGACTGTCCCAAAGTGTTCGCGCACAATGCTTTCGTATTCCGCAAGCCCCTGGTCCATCCCTAAAAAAACAACGCCCTGCTTTTCGAGGTCTTCGCGTATGCTGTGGTATACCACTTCTGAATCGAACTGTGCGCCAACCCCGCCCAAAAATTTCCTTTCAGCCTCAGGTATCCCGAGCTTGTCAAAAGTTTCCTTTATGTACTCCGGCACGTCCTCCCATTTGTTCTGGTTTGCCTCGCTTGATTTCATGTAATAAATTATTTCGTCAAAATTAATTGCCGACAAATCAGCGCCCCATTTCGGCATCGGCAATTTGTTAAAAACATTTAATGCATTTAGCCGGTATTCAAGCATCCATTCCGGCTCTTTTTTTACGCTTGAAATTTGTTTCACTGCTTCTTCGTTTAATCCCTTGTTTAGGATCAATTCATAATCTTTTGTGTCACTGCGGAAATCGTACTTTGTGTAATCCACTGTTGTGAGCGCGCGCTCTTTTGCCCTGTCAATCATGACTTTGCCTCCACAATTGCTTTCCCGTGCTTTTGCGCAAGCCACGAATAGCCCTTTTCCTCGAGGTGGTCTGCAAGCTCTTTTCCGCCGGACTCAACAATTTTTCCGTCAATAAAAACGTGCACAAAATCTGGATTCAAGTGGTTAAGGATTCTTTTATAGTGCGTGATTACAAGCGCGCTGAAATCATTTCCACGAAGCTTATTTATGGTGCCTGCAACAAGGCGCAGTGAATCAATGTCAAGCCCTGAATCGGTTTCATCCAAAATCGCCAGCTTTGGCTTTAACACAAGCAGCTGCACAATTTCTGCCCGCTTTTTTTCCCCGCCCGAAAAGCCGACGTTTAGCTGCCGCTTTGCAAACTCTTCACCAAGTTCAAGCTCTTTTAGTTTTTCCTTCACAATGTTTTGAAAATCCAAAAAACTCTTCTGCTCACGCGGGTGCAGGTTCTTGTATGCTGTGTGCAAAAACTTTGTAAACGAAAGCCCCTCGATTTCAAACGGGTACTGGAAAGACAAAAACAAGCCAAGCTTTGCGCGCTCGTTTGGCTCAAGCTCCAAAACATTTTTCCCAAACGCAGTGATGCTTCCATTCGTCACCACAAATTTCGGGTGCCCCATTATTACGCTTGAAAGCGTGCTTTTGCCTGAACCATTTGGCCCCATGATAGCGTGCACTTCGCCCCTGTTGATTGAAAGGTCAACGCCGTGAAGGATTTCCTTGCCGTCAACGCTCGCATGCAAATTTTTTATTTCCAAAATTTTTTCCTTTGCCACAAAAGTCACGCCCTTGCCTTGATTTTTTTGCACTCATTGTTGCAAAAGCACTCAATGTGGTCGTCCAACACATGAAAAACGCTTTTTCTGCCAGCGTTTTCCTGCATTGCCTCAAGAACCCCGCTTTTCAGGGAATAAACGCGCTGCTTTCCGGCTTTCTTGACGTCAACGTAACTGCACTCGCGAAGCATCTGCAAAGAATGCGAAACAGTGCTGCGCTCCGCACCAACTCTTTTGGACAAATCTTCAACGGAAAGCGGCTTTTCCTTGAGGTTTTCAATGATTTTTAGCCTAAGCTCGTTTGCCAGAGTCTCAAAACACAAGTGATATGGCCGCGTGCCTAAAACAGTGGTCATATGAAATATGATTCACGCATCGTATTTAAAACTATTGGTTCAACTTTTGTGCCCGCCTGCAAAGTCAGGCATAATCAGCAAAAGTTTTTTTTTAAACCTTAATCAATGTTTCCGATTTTTTTCAACTGCTCTTTTTCTGCCCCGCAGTGCGGGCATTTTTGCGGCTCTTCCCTCAAAATATTTTTGTTGAACTCAAAAAAGTCCTCGGCTATTTCCGCTTCAGATATCCCGCGCTTTGAGGCCGCAAACTGCACCGCGTAACTTGGGTAGCCGCTCCTTATCTCCTTTTTGCACTTTGTGCACTCAAAAACTGCGCCTGCCATCAAAGAAGTCCCCTACAAAATAAAGTGCAAGGTTTGGAACCTGCTCAAAATGCTTTTTGTTTGCAGTAAAAAATTTTGCGTTATTTTCAATGGCAATCCCTGCAATCAGACAATCAACAATCCCTATGGGGCTTCCTTTTTTCTTTAGGTGTGAAATTATCCTGTTTGAGATAATAACTGAACTTTTTGTGGGGTAAAGCATTTTTATTTTTTCAAAAAAACTGTTTGCCTCTGCCAAGCGCTTGTCATTGTCTTTTTCAATTGGCAAGTAAGTGACTTCCTGATAATTAAAAATTGTGGTATAAATCAGGTCTTTTTTTGAAATTTTTTCATAAATTTGCCTTACCGTTTCATCGCCACGCATTAAATCAATGATAAAAGTGGAGTCAAGAACAATCATCTAGAACCAAGCTCTGCCATTTTTTTAAAGAAAAGCTCTTTGTCTTTTTCCTTGATTTTTTCCCAGTCTTTGATTGCTTTTTCAAAGCCCGCTTCTTTCCAAATTCCAAAAAAGCTTTCAATCGAAGGGTTTGACTGCTCATAAAGCCTTTCAGCCAAATCGCTGAAGCTCTCGTTTTTTGCCTTCAGGCTTGAAAGCTTGTAATAGGCTCTTTCCTTCAAAGTCACAGTCTTCACAAAAAACACCTTTTAACACTATAAACACTATATAGTGTTATTTGTTTAAAACAATATTTAAAACTTGGCTTTCGTAAAAATATGTCATTTATTAATAATATTTTAAAAAAACCCTTATTCTGCCAATTTCCATGATTAAGTGTTACGTGACATCGCATATGGCTCCATTTTTTTGTTTGTCACTGTAAACTTGG
>CAYIER010000066.1:0-6436 GCA_964362395.1 uncultured archaeon | reverse complement strand
CAGGAAATAATGTCACAGAATATTACTGCAACTATCTAAGTGAAAATCTAGACATGCCAGCAGAATATGATGCAGAAACCGGATTGTGCAATGTAAACAAAAATACTCTGAGTTTTTACTTCAGTGAAGAAACAGAGCACAACCTTATGTACTACTGTACCGACGCACTTGGAAATGTCGGGCCAGTTGACGACGAAAAATTCAAAGTAGAAGGAACAAAATTTCAGATACAGTTGAATAAGAAGTGGAATTTGATTTCGGTTCCGTTCACTTTGATTAACAGCGATCCGGTCGATGTGTTTTCGGATGTCAAGGACAACGTGGATGCAGTCTGGTATTTTGACGCGTTCACAAACAGTTGGTCTGTGTTCAGGCCTGCTTTCCCGGAAGCAAGCGACTTGAGTTCAATCAAACCAGGAAACGGCTACTGGTTGAGCGCACTTAACTCGGACACGCTGGTTTTGGGCGGAAGCCTGTTCAGCCCGGCTGTGACGCCTCCAAGCAAGCCAATAAAGAAGGGATGGAACCTGATTGGGTATTATGGGCCAAACAGTGAAGATTCAGACAACCCACTGGTCTATGAGGGGCCGCTTGGAAAAGGGAAAGATGCGATTTGCGAGCTATTTTCCCTTACAGAACCACACCCAGGGGAAGCTTGGTCTGCATTATTAAGTTATTGGGAACCATTTAACCCAAACCAGTGGAGTAATTTGTGGAGCCCTGAAAAATTCGGTTATTATGATAACCTTGATGCAGGCGCCGGTTACTGGGTGAATGCAAAGTATGACGGGGAATATAATTTCAGTACAGTGTGTGGTTTGGGGCCATAAAGCCCAAACCCCGCTTTTAATTTTTTTTAAAAAAATTTCGGTTTAGGTAAATTATGCCAAGCAATGGAAATTTTTTAAAACTCTTTTCTTTTTTTATTTTCAGTTTGATTGCTTTTTCTTCTGTTGCCTTTGCGAGAACCAATTCCTGTGAAATTTTCGAGGGAGATTTCTGCACGGAAACGCAGGGCGGATGGGGTTCTTTTTGCCACGGCGGCAATGTCGGGTGCCTTAGGAATGACAACTGGGACACGGTTATTGGCGGAAGCCTTGTTGTTGGAAAAGGATTCAACATTGTTTTAAGTGATTCCCAGGCAGTAAGGAGTTTTTTGCCAGAAATTGGAACGCCAAATATTTTAGATGAAAACCATTTTGACCCATTTCACACAGAAGCGGGGGTGTTTGGGGGACAGGTCACTGCATTGAAGCTAAATGTCCTTTTTTCTGACGAAGGCATTGGGTTGCAGGGCCCTGATTCTAACATTTCAATCGGAGAACTGGCAATCAAGAGCGGAAAATTTGAGGGGCTTTCTGTCAGGCAATTTTTGGATTTGTCAGAAAAAGTTTTGGGCGGAAACACTTCTTTGCTTTCAGACTACAATGCCACTGTTTCAAACATTAATGATGCGGCAACAAGCATTAACGAAAACTTTGATGACTGCGAAACAGACAATGGTTTTTTGGAAAACCCCTTTTGCGTGCTACCTTTTTGCGGTGACGGTAAAATAAACCAGAAAACAGAGCAGTGTGATGATGGGAACAATCTCAATGGTGATGGGTGTTCGTCTGCCTGCACTGTTGAACGCTCGTGCGATTACGGCTGTTTTTCGCCGGATTCGCTTGACGATAATGTAACGGAGCACATTGGCCATTCCAATGAAATCACTTTACAGGATTTCTTGGACAGCAAGGGTTATGATTTCAATGTGGTGCGCGACCAAACAAACACACAGGTCTGGCATAACCCGAACAATGTCGAACTCCAGATAAAGTTCCTGGGAAAATTTGCGGCCCAACAGCACGTTTTTGGGTACTACCTGGACGGGGATGCGAATTCTTTTGTGCCGCTATTTGAGGACGCAAACCACCCGTCATACAGCCTTCCCGTCGCTTTGCCAGGAAACACATTCGCCATCAGCATTCCTGCGGGCTCTTCAATCGGGTTTGGGATTGATGCGTGGAAAAACGGGCAAAATTTTTACTTTACACAGAATTCGCTGAATTCCGACAAAAAGGACCATGTGCTCGTGTTTGACTCGTGCGGCGAGTTTGTGCTTGCGTTTGAGGATAAGTTTTCTGATTTTGATTTCCAGGATATTGTTGTTTCAGTGAAAAAAATCAGCTGCAGCCCCGCGCCGGCCTGCGGGGATGGCATAATCAACCAGTTGACCGAGCAATGCGACGGGCAAAGCGGCGTGCCGGAAAATTATGTTTGCACAAATGAGTGCAAATTGCAGTATGTCCCATTCTGCGGCGACGGAAAAGTCAACCAGCAGTCAGAGGCATGCGATGGGCAGAACGGCGTCCCAGAACATTACACCTGCACTGCCCAATGCACGCTGCAATATATTCCATTCTGTGGCGATAATGTCGTGAACCAGGCAAGCGAGGATTGTGACGGAACAGACGGGGTGCCGGAGCATTATTTGTGCACCGCGGAATGCAAACTGGATTATGTGCCGTATTGTGGCGACGGGCAGGTAAACCAGCAGTCTGAAACCTGTGATGACGGAAACAGCCAAAACGGCGACGGGTGTTCTTTTTCTTGCCAGATTGAGCCACAACCATTTTGTGGCAATGGGGTAAAGGACGGGGCAGAGGAATGTGACGGAACCGATGGGGTTCCGGAACACTATGCTTGCTCGCAGGAGTGCACCCTGCAGTACATTCCCTTCTGTGGAGATGCAATAAAGAATGATGCAACCGAGGAATGTGACGGAACTGATGGGGTTCCAGACCATTATACCTGCACGGCGCAGTGCACTTTAGAGTATGTGCCTTTTTGCGGGGATGGCACCGTCAACCAGACAAGTGAAGAATGCGACGGAACTGCCGGCGTGCCAGGCCATTATTTTTGCACCAAATCATGCGCTTTGGAATATATTCCTTATTGCGGCGATGCAATCGTAAACCAGGAGGGTGAAACATGCGATGACGGACACTATGTGAACGGCGATGGTTGTGATGCTTTTTGCCGTGCAGAGTACTGCGGTGACAGAGTGAAGAACAATGTTTCGGAAGAATGCGATGGCCCGGATGGGGTCACCCCAAACCATGTCTGCACTGCCCAGTGCACCTTGCAGTATGTGCCCTACTGCGGTGACGGGATAAAGAACCAAGACACGGAAAGCTGTGACGGGACAGATGGAGTGCCAGACCATTACGCGTGCACGCAGGAATGTGCTTTGCAGTACCTGCCTTATTGCGGTGATGGGGCAATAAACCAGGAAACGGAGCAGTGTGATGACGGGAACAACGTTGACGGTGACACTTGCAGTGCGTTGTGCACACTTGAATGCAGGCCGCCGGTTACCACAAAAACTTATGGTGAACCGTTTTTCTCTGACGAAAACAGCGAGTGGATTAATTCATTGACAGATATAAATTTCAGCGCGCAATCGCAGACCCCTCTTTGCGCAACCGGTGAACCGCAGACTTTTTACAGGGTGACTTTGGTTGACGATTCATATTGCCGCAACAAGGAAGCCTGTCAGTCAATTGAAGGGAGCGGCAAATGGATGCCGTTTGACGGGCCGGTCCAGATAAACGAGCAATCATGCCATCTGGTAGAGTTTTATTCCACTGATTCAAACGGAATTGCCGAGGAAAAGCTGCAACAATGCGCGTTCGTCGATAACAGCGGCCCAACCCCGGTTAAAACCGTGGGAGAGCCAAGTGACAAGTGGACTCCTGGCAAGAATGGACAACCGGAAAGCATTTTTTATCCGCAAATAAAGGACTTGTGCTGGAATGGGCAGGAAAACGGGATAGACTGCTGGAAGGTGACACTGCTCACGCCAATAACAATGAGCTGCACTGACCCGCAACCACACCCCGTTGGCCGCGAGACAATCAGTTTCCAAGCACAACTTGACGGCGACGACGTAACAGCAAAATACTGTGGCTTGTATGAAGGAAATTTTGACGCAAACACTGGTTGGTGCACAATTGCCAAAAATGAACTGCAATTTTACTTTGCAGAAGAAACAGAGCACAATTTGAAGTATTTTTGCACCGATGCACTTGGAAACAAGGGGCCAGAAGATGACGAAAAATTCAAAGTAGAGGGAACAAAATTCGAAATACAACTGAACAAAAAATGGAATTTGATTTCAGTACCATTCGCGCTAATCAACAACAGCCCGGATGAAGTCTTTAAGGGCGTGAAAAATAACCTTGATTCGGTCTGGTATTTCGATGCGTTTACTGACTCTTGGTCAATTTACCGGCCAAACCACCCGGAAGCAAGTAGTCTTGATTCGATTGAACCCGGAAACGGTTATTGGGTGAGCATGCTTGACGAAAATGTGCTAACAATTGGCGGAAGCCTCTTTAACCCTGCAATAACCCCGCCAAGCAAGCCGCTCAAGAAGGGATGGAACCTGATTGGGTACTTTGGAGCGGACGGGCAAAATGGCTATAACGGGTCTGCAGGAAACGGAAAACTTGCTTCCTGTGAATTGATTTCTCTGAACTCTTTGTTTGAAGGCAAAGGGTGGACTACTTTAGCCACTTACTGGGAGCCAGACAACCCCAATCCATGGCATTACCTATCTGAATCCAACAGAATGGACCCTGGAGCAGGCTATTGGCTTAATGCCTCAAAAGACAATGAATTCAGTTATTCGACGGTCTGTGGGTGAATTTTTTTGGCCAAGGCAGACTTATCTTTAAAAGGCTTTTTGATGGTAACTTTATAGAGGGGTAAAATGAAGACTAAGGCAATTTATGGTTATCTGGCTTTTTTTGTTTTGACTATTTTTTTGACTAATTTAGTCTTTGCGACTCCAGCGATTCCGCACCAGTTTTATGGGACAGTTTCTATTAACGGCGCCCCGGCACCAGACGGCACAATCGTCAGCGCAACAATTGAAACAAGCACGATTTCTACACAGACAGCACAGGGAAAGTATGGTTCCAGCCCTTCCCCGCCTTTTTTTGTCACTGACCCGAACGGAAACCGTAACGGGAAAACGATTTCTTTTTTTGTTGACGGCATTGCGGCAGGCACGGCTGTTTTCCAAAGCGGCGCATTTACTGAAAAAAATATTTCAATTACAAAGGACGTCTCGCAGCCGCCCGTGACTAACCCGGCTCCAAGTGGCGGGGATACTGGCGGGGGCGGTGGAGGAGGCGGAGGCGGCGGTGGTAGCCAGGAAACCAACCTCTTTAAGGTAGACAAGCCAACCCTGAACATTGGTGAAGAGTTAACGGTGAGCGCGATGTGCTTTGAAAACAATGGTTGCGTGCTCCAGATTGATGGAAAAACTGCTGCAACTTTCCAGAAAAATTACTTCAACTGGTCAGATTACAAAACTTCTTTCAGTTCGGCTGGCGAGAAAACAATTACTTTTATGAGGGGGCAGTCAACAACCGTGCTTGGCACGATTAAAGTCAAAGTAATCGACCCAAACGCGGCAAAACAGGAACCCGCAAATGACAATTCAACCGGCAATGATTCTGGTGCTTTGACCCAAACAGGAACAGAAAACAACAATCCGCCGGCAGGAAACAATCCTTTGCAAAACCCAGGCAATAATTCTAACCCAGCACTCCCACAAAATAACAACCCGCCTACCCCAACCGGATTTTTTGGCCTTGCAGGAAACTCGACACTTGGAATCGGATTGCTTGCGCTTGCAGTGATTGTTGCAGTTGCTGGCTACACGCTGTCAAGGAAGAAAAATTAAGGCTGTTTCTTTTAGCTGGAAAAACCTGATTTCGCCTAACCAGCAAATTAGTTTTTTTGCAAGTGTTTACCTTTATGTTCGGCCTATTTCGTGAAATGGCTTATTTTGGCGTTTAACGGCTGAATTTTCGGTTTTTGGAATGTTAGCATTTTGATAGTGCATACTTTGAGAGATTTTCAATCCCTCAAGAATATTACCGTCCCGCCTTCAGGCGGGACACGTATGCGAACCATCCGGACGCAATCGGATGCAGGGGGGAGGATTCGAACCCCCGAAGGCACTAAGCCACCAGGCCCTGAACCTGGCACGTTTGACCGCTTCGCTACCCCTGCTTTTTGGGCATATTTATTTGTTTTCAAATCACCATTTATAAATACTAGTTTGCGGGTATTCCTATTTGGGGAGAGAAAGGTTGAAGATTGTTGTTGCGGGAATCGGCAGGGTGGGTTATTACCTTTGCCAGCTTTTGATTGAGGGCGGCCACGAAGTGGTGGTGATTGAAAGAGACCAAAGCATTTGCACTAGGCTTTCGACAGAGCTTGGGGTAACGGTTGTGCAGGGGGATTCGACTGAGGCAAAAATCCTTGAACTTGCGGGAACCGGGCAGGCAAGCGCTTTTGTTGCCTTGACGCCAAGCGACGAGAACAACTTGATTTCGTGCCTTTTGGCAAAAGAGCTTGGCGCAAAGGTTGTTGCGGC
>CAYIER010000065.1:0-6487 GCA_964362395.1 uncultured archaeon | reverse complement strand
CGTAATCGCAATCGGGTTTGGCCTTTCAGGGCAGCGGCAGGCAAAAATCCCGACAATTGGCACATTATGGTTGCCTTGGGGGCGGTGGGTTATAACAGATTTTTTAACCCTGTTCAGCCAGTATACAATAATTACATGGGAATACTCCTCAATGCCATTTAATGCTTCTGCAAATTTCTTGTCAACTATTATTTCAGAGATTTCACCAGCAAAATTTCCAAATCTTGGTTCTTTGATATTATTTTTTACAAATCCCACTGGTTTTAAATTAATTCCTTCCATAGCAATCAACAAACCTGTTAGATCTTATAAATATTTGGTTTATCTGGCACAAAAACCAATGCCATAAAACAAAAATTAAATCATTCTTTGATTGCTTTTTCAGCAATTTTTGGGTCACACAAATTTGGGTGCTTGCTGCAAAATTTTTCACACAGTTCTGCGGTTTTTCGTTCCCCATATTTTAGGCCGCAAACATTGCACCGGAAAATGATTTTTCCTTTTAATTTTTGTTCTCGGGCCATTAAAACACCGTTTATTTTTAATGTTTGCGCAAATGGCTTTTCCACGAGCCGGCGCAAAAAGTGCAGCAGAACGCCGTTTCTTTTCCGTTGATTTTTTCCTTGTAGCCGCCTTTGTACACTTCGCAGCCGCAGTGGGCGCATTTTGAAAGGCTTGGCTCAAGGGCAAGTTCTATCATGCCCCCGAATTTGTGGAGCATGTTTTTGCAGAAAACTTTCCCTGATGTGGTAAGCGAAAACGAAAGCCTGTCCCTCTCACCCCTTTTGCCTGACACAATAAAACCCTCTTTTTCAAGGAGTGAAAGGAAAGGGTAAATCTGGCCCGGGCTGACCTTTTTCCCAAGGCGGTCGCCTATTGTTTTGATTAGCTCGTAGCCGTGCTTTGGACCCTCGAAAAGAAGGCAGATTGAATAAAATTTCACAAGGTTTGTAACCTTTATTTCTGCCATAAAAAGACTAGTGAAGCAAAAACATTTAAAAACAGACATATCATATTATGACATATTACAGTTTGGGAGGCAAATTTTATGCATGGAGACAGTTGTTGCCATGAAGGCAAAGGAAAAGAAGGCAAAGGAAATTGCTGCAAGGAAGAAACAAAAGGGGGGAAGGCAAAAATTGGCGGGCACGGTTGCTGCGGCGGGGGAAAATAAGAGCAATTTTATTTTTTGAATTTTCTTTTTGAATTTTATTTAATAATGAAAAAATTGAGTGATGTGTATGGCAAAGGCAATTGACCCAATATGCAAAATGACTGTTGACACAGGGGCAGCAAAATTTGTTTCAAGCGTTGGCGGAAAGAAAACATATTTTTGCTCAGGGCACTGCAAGGACACGTTTGAGAAGCAGTTTGCGGAAAAAAAATCCGGCGCGCAGAAAAAACCCTTGCCGATTGCATCACAAACCGCGGGCCGTTTGGGGCATGATGAGAAGCGCAAAGCACAGCCGATGCGCGCAGATTTTTCCGGTAGTGCAGGCAATGGCAAGGCGATTTTTGCGATTTCCGGAATGCACTGCGCCAACTGCGCAAACACGATTGAAAAGGCGGTCCGAAAAGTCAATGGCGTTGTTGGGGCAAGCGTGAATTTTGCGTCAGAGAAGGCGCTTGTTGAATTTGACCCAAAAAATGTTTCAGACAGCCAGATAGCGGACGCAATCAACGCGACCGGCTATAAGGTAATTGCAACAGACTTGCAGCTGCCGGCAGCGCATGGGCACAGCGTTGGGAGTGCTTCTCTGGAAAAAAAAGGCGCGGAGTTTGACCCGCATGCGCATGCGCACGCAGTTGAGGAACAACAGCTGCTGTTCCGGCTAAAAATCGGCGCAGTGCTTGGCGTTTTGGTGATGTTTGGGAGTTTTCCGGAAATTTTTTCCTTTGTGCCGCCAATTTTGCAGGATCCGCGGATTTTGATGGTTTTGACGATTCCAATCCAGTTTTGGGTCGGGAAGACTTTTTTTGATGGCGCATTTCTTGCCGCAAAAAACAAGACAATGGACATGAACACGCTGGTTGCCCTTGGGACCGGCGCAGCGTTTTTTTATTCTTCTGCGGTTGTGCTGTTTCCTGAAATTTTTGTGCAGGCGGAGCAGTTGCCGGTTTATTATTTTGACGCGGCGGCAATAATCACCGTGCTTATTTTGCTTGGCAGGCTTTTGGAGGCGCGCGCCAAGGGAAAAACAAGCGAGGCAATAAAGAAACTGATTGGATTGCAGCCAAAAACCGCAAGGATTGTGCGCGGGGGACAGGAAATGTCGGTTAAAATTGAAGAGGTTGCAGTGGGTGACATTGTAATTGTGAGGCCCGGCGAAAAAATCCCCGTTGACGGGGTTGTGCGCGAAGGGCATTCAAGCGTGGACGAATCAATGCTGACCGGCGAAAGCATGCCTGTTGAAAAAAAAGCAGGTTCAAAGGTTTTTGGCGCAACGCTGAACAAAAACGGCGTGCTGAAGTTTGAGGCGACACAGGTTGGAAAAGACACCGTGCTTTCACAAATTATCCGGCTTGTGGAGGAAGCGCAGGGAAGCAAGGCGCCTATCCAAAAGCTTGTTGACAAGGTTGCAGGGATTTTTGTGCCCGCGGTTATTTTGCTTGCAGCAGGTTCTTTTGCTTTCTGGCTGTTTTTTGGATCGCAGGGGTTCATTTTTGCTTTCACTATACTGATTGCTGTGCTGATAATTGCCTGCCCCTGCGCGCTTGGCCTTGCAACGCCGACTGCTATTATGATGGGGACAGGCAAAGGCGCACAGATGGGAATATTGATTAAAAACGCTGAGGCTCTTGAGCTTGCAAACAAGGCATCAGTGGTCGTATTTGACAAGACAGGGACGCTTACCCAGGGAAAACCTGTGGTAACCGATGCGGTTGCATTGAATGGTTTTGATGGAAAAAAAATCTTGGAACTGGCTGCGTCGGCTGAAAAGCATTCAGAGCACCCGCTTGCTCTTGCAATTGCCGAATCTGCGCTGGCAAAAAAAATTGCTGTGGCAGAGCCTTTGGAATTTGAAGCAATCGATGGAAAAGGCGTGAAAGCAAAAGTCGGAAAAGATATTGTTTTGATTGGCACAAGAAAATTGCTGAAAGACAATTCGGTTTCAATTGATTCTTTGACTGAGCAAAAAGTTGTTGGCTTTGAATCAGAGGCAAAAACAACAGTGTTTGTTTCAGTGAACGGAAAGCTTGCAGGGATTCTTGCAATCGCTGACCCGCTTAAGCCCACCGCAAAGCAGGCGGTTTTGGCTTTGCAAAAAATGGGAAAAGCTGTTTGGATGATTTCCGGTGACAACGAGCGCACAGCAAAGGCGATTGCATTGCAGGCAGGGGTAAAAAACGTGATGGCGGAGGTTTTGCCGCACCAGAAGTCAGAAAAAATAAAGGAACTGCAGGCAAATGGCAAAAAAGTCATAATGGTCGGGGACGGGATAAATGATGCGCCTGCGCTTGCGCAGGCAGATGTCGGCATAGCGATTGGCTCCGGTACGGATGTTGCAATCGAGGCAGGAAACATTGTCTTGATGAAAAATGATCCCGTTGATGTCGCGCGCGCAATTGACCTGAGCCGTTACACGGTCGGGAAAATCTGGGAAAACCTTGGCTGGGCCTTTGTTTACAACGTTGTCCTGATTCCGGTTGCAATGGGTGCATTGTTTCCGGTGGCAGGAGTCCTGCTTAACCCGATGCTTGCCGGCGGCGCAATGGCGTTTTCCAGCGTGAGCGTGACTTTTAATTCTTTGAGGATGAAATATTATAAGCCTTTGAGGGTGTAAGTGGTCTTATGGCGGAGTTTGAATGCAATGATTGCGGAAAAATTTTTTCACAAGAAGAGGCGCTTGAACAGCACATTGAAAGCAAGCATGGGAAAAATTTTTCCGCGCGCGAGGAAAGCCATTCAATGCACAGCGAGCCATCGCTTCGCAAAATTACAGCAGAGGTTTTAGGGGTTTTTTTTGGCAGGCAGGCACAGCAGTCAGTTGAGCGCGAAATGCTGAAACTTGCCGCAATGACTTTTGTTTCGCTTTTTGCTTTAGGCGCAGTCGGGTACTTTGGATTTTTTGGCGGCAACAAAAATTTTTTGGAACGGTTTGGCCTGCTTTTGTTTTACTTAATGGTTGGGCTTGTGGCAAACACTGCGGCCATATGGCACCTCAAGGCATACAAAGGGGTTTCGTGCCAGACCGGAATGATGATTGGGATGACTACAGGAATGCTTTCAGGCTTTTTGGTGGGCCTTGTTTTGGGTGTCACAAACGGGATGTTTGTAGGAGCGCTTGCAGGCCTGCTTGTCGGGGTGCTGGTTGGAAGCTTTGCAGGAAAATGCTGTGGAATAATGGGGGTTCTTGAAGGGCAGATGGCGGGCTTCATGGCGGGGTCAATGGGTGCAATGACCTCCATAATGATGGTGAACGACAACTATCTTTCGTTCATCCCGATAGCGGTTTTTTTTGAAGTGGTTATTTTTGCAGGGCTGATTTACATGGTTTATGAGGAAAACGGCGGAAAACAGCTAAACATTGCCAAAAAAACAGCAAGGGCGGACTTTGTTTTTTTCCTTGCCGCAAATTTCACCATTCTTTTGATTTTGGCCGCTCTGATGGTTTTTGGGCCAAAATCGGCATTATTCCAGATTTCACTGAATTAAAAATGTTTAAATAAGGCATGCGGCAATAATTGGTATAGTGAAAAAATGGCAGACAAAACTCTTCTTTCGTTCATAGGCATTACTGTGATTGTTGCATTTGTTTTCTTTGCGCTTGCAAACGCGTTTTTTTTGCAGCCGACAAGGGCAAACCCAAATGCATTTGCTGCGCCAGTGCAGCCCAATTCGGGGGAAGTGCAGATAATTAATTTGTCTGCGCAGGGAATAAATTATACGCCATCCGTTATGACTGTTGAAGCAAACAGGCCTGTAAGAATTGTTGCAAACCTTGCAACGCTGCAGGGTTGCTTGAAATCTTTTGTCATTCCACAGCTTGGAGTGAAAAAAATTTTCACTGGCAACGACAATGCAGTTGAATTCACTCCGACACAAAAAGGGACTTTTGCTTTTTCCTGCGCAATGGGAATGGGGCGCGGAACGATTAATGTTGTTTAATTAAACGGTTTTTTTAATGAAAATTTTTTCAAACATCCGCCTGGTGCTTTCGTTCAAAAAATATTTTGCGCTGTTCATTGTTTTCACTGTTTTGTTTTGGGCGCTTTTTGGATACCTTCTTGGCCTTGACAAGCTGCCCTTGCTTGACTTGGAATTGCTTTCAAATAGCATTGTGTGGGAATTGTTTTTGCCGAATTTGTTTTTCATTCTTTTTGCCGGCGCATTAAATGCGCTCTTGCTGGTGATGACAATTTTTCGGCTGAAAGAATTGCGTGCAGTGGTTTTTGGAAAAGAGGCCAAGGCAGGCTTGTTTGGCCTGGGTTTGACAGGCGTTTTTGCGGCGTGCCCTTTTTGCGCGATTTCTGTTGCAAGCGTTTTTGGCGTGACGTTTGTTTCAAATTTCATTGCCCCGTTTTATCTGGAATTCCAGCTGGTTTCGCTTGCAATTGTCACCGCGTCATTGTGGTGGACTTCACAAAAAATCGGGGAAGAATGCGAAACCTGCAAAATAAAGCCAAAATAGGCAAAAAGAATAAATAGGGAAAAAAACAAGGTAATAAAAGCAATTTGGAGGTGAAAATAAATGGAAAAATTAAACGAAAAGGCAACTGCAATTGCAGGAGGGCTTGTGGCAGCAATTCTTCACGCACTTGGCGGATTATTGTTCTGGGGAGCGCCAAACCAGATGATGGCGGCGTCTCGAATGATGATGTACAATATGGCCTATGCAAACCAGTTTGAAGTGAGTTCAACAAATTTCCTGGGCGGCATCATTGGCGGATTCATTATCGGGGCAATTGTCGGCTACATGTTTGCGTTGTTTTACAACTGGGCAGCAAAAAAATAAAATCATTCAACCGGAGGCAATCACATGAAAAAAATCAACAATGTAAATTTGAACGATGTTATGGGGTTTTTGGAGCTTGCAAAAAAAGACAAGAGTAATGCAGTCAAAATCAAAACGATTGAAGGGGAGTGGGTGCTGCAAGATGGCCGGGCACAGTTTTTGTCAGAATTAAAACACGAAAAAGGCATTACAAAAATTGAAGCAGACGCACCATCATTTATGGGCGGCAGCGGAATCAGGCCAGACCCGGTCCAATACTGCATGTTTGGGCTCATTGCATGCTTTGCCCAAACAATAGCCCTTATTGCATCAGAAAAAGAAATAAAACTGAAAAAACTCAAAATAACGGCAGAAAACCAGTTAAACCTGTTAAAAGCAATGAATTTGGGGAACGAACCGCCAACAAAAATGATAAAATTAAATGTCTTGATTGATGGAGACAACAAAAAAGCACTCGAAGAAATAATAAATGAAGCAAAACAAAGGTGCCCCGGCATTTACTGCCTGACAAATCCCATCCCACTGCAAAT